>JAPOZD010000038.1 GCA_026706245.1 Alphaproteobacteria bacterium | reverse complement strand
AGGTGGACACGGACGTAGGCACAGGCGACACTAATCTCCCGCCGATACCCCCGACACTTGACCGGCCTCCCGCGCCGCCGGGCGGCCCAGAGCACCATCACCGTTTCAGGAAACAACTTGCCGCGCAGGCCGAAGCCGCCGCCGACATCGGGCGAAACGACGCGCACCCGGTCCTTCGGCACGTCGAAGGCGATATCGGCAAGGCCGTTGCGCACCCGGACGGCGCCCTGGGTCGGCGAATGCAGGAGATAGCGCTCTTCCTCCGCCTCCCACTGCCCGATGGCGACGCGCGGCTCCATCGGGTTGCCGACGACGCGGTTGTTCGCGAGTTCCACGCGGACCGTCTTCGCGGCCTGCGCGAACGCCGCCTCGACCTCGGCGCCGTCATGGCTCAGCCAGTGGACGCAGAGATTGGAGCCGACCGACTCATGGAGAACGGGCGCGCCCGGCGCATCCGCCCCAGCGGCCGAGCAGACTGCGGGCAGGGGCTCGTATTCGACTTCGACGAGCTCGGCGGCGTCGCGCGCCTGTTCCGCCGTCTCCGCCACCACGAAGGCGACCGGGTCGCCGACATAGCGCACCCGGTCGGTCTGGAGCACCGCGCGGCCGGGATCGGCCATGCGCGCGCCGCCCGCCCCCGGCACATCCACCTGGCAGGGCAGCAGCGGCAGGCCGTCGGCCACCGCATCCTGCCCGGTGAGCACAGCCATGACGCCGGGCGCCGCCTCGGCCGCGCGCGTGTCGAGGCCCAGGATGCGGGCGTGGGCATGCGGGCTGCGGAGCACGACCGCGTGGGCCTGGCCCTCGATGTCGATATCGTCCGTGAAGCGCCCGGCGCCGGTCACGAAGCGCGCGTCTTCCTTGCGCCGCACCGGCTGGCCGATGCCGAATTGGTCCATTTCCTGGCCTTTCCCGAGAGGCGGCAGACGCCGCGCCTATTCGAAATGCTTCTCCATCACTTCGGTGACGGATTCCTGAATGATCGGGATGACGTGAAGGCTGATATCCGCCATGTAGCCCTTCAGCTTCCTTTCGATCGCCCGGCCTTCGGCCGAACCGTAAAACACGGTCATGGCCTCGATCTCCGCCGCGGTAAAGTGCTTCGAGACGATCTTCACCATGACGTTCTCGATGTCGGCTTCGGCGAGTCCCTCGGACACGCCCTGCCGGAAGAGTTCGCGTTTTTCTTCCGGAATCAGCAGCAGGACATTGCCCGCCACACGGTCGGCCATCCGTTCGACCGGCACGAGCTTGAGGTAGGTCTTCGCCGCCTCCACACGATTTTCCGGCGTATCCGGCCGGTCTCCGGCAATTGCCGGCGCGGCGGCGAGGCACAGCGGCAAGAGAGCCGGGAGCAGGACGCGCCGCCCCGCGCGGCAGATGCCGGTGAGACTTCCCCGAAGCCGGAAACGGCTTGCCGGGACCGTTGTTCTGTCTTGCATGGCGGCGAGACTCCCCGCCGTCCGCGACGGCGAGGACGGGGCGTCGCGGCGGCCGGCCCATGCTGCGCTGAAAGGCGGGCCGCCGCAACTCTCCCCGCTGCCGGATGGAAGCGGCGCGCCTAGCGCTTGAGGTTGAAGAAGGGTGCCGCCTGAAGGATGCGGTTCTCCTGGCTGAGCAGATAGCCCGCCTCGCCGGAACGCTCGAGATAGGCCTGCCATTCCGGGTCGGCCTGCATGGCGGCGCGCTTGGCAGCGCGGTCGGCTGCGTCCTCATAGGCCCAGACATGGACATAGGTGTTGATCGGCCCCGTCTCGGTGATGCCGTAGAGGACGGGCTCTCCGAGATAGCGGGTCTGCACGGCATAGCCGTGCTCCTCGTAGAGGGCCATCGCCTTGGGCACGGTGCCGGGGCGGCAGGTATAGATGCGGTGGTCGAAGATCATGGGAGCGTTCCTTCCTCGCGTAACTCCGGCGAGACGCTATGATGAGCGCGCCTACCGCCGCAAGGGGAGCCCTCCCGAAATGAGCGAAGATGTCGCCGTCGGCGCTGCCGAACTCCGCACGCTTGCCGTCAAGCTGCAGGACCTGCTGAAGATCCGCACCCTGCCGATCGGCATGAAGCAGTATGAAAGCCTGGAGGAGATGGAGACGGTGCCGGGGCTGCGCCGCCCGAAGCCGGGGCGCTTCCACACGACCTGCCAGCTTGTCACACAGAGCCGGATCGCCGGCTTCACACTCGGAATCACGGCCGAGAATGTGCGCCCGCAATCCAATTGCGGCGGCGTCATGGGCATCGACCTGCCGGACGAGGGCACGCTTTCGGGCGAGCATATGGACGGCGTGTGGTTCGCCGACCGGGAGGCCGCGCGCGAGCACCAGGCGCATATGCCCCGCCAGACCTTCGGCAAGTATATCGGCACGGTGGTTTCGCCGCTCAGGGCCGCGCGACTCGACCCGCCCGACATCGTGCTGTTCTACGGCACGCCCGGGCAGATCATCCTCTTCGTGAACGGCCTGCAGTGGAAGCGCTACCGGCGCTACGACATGTCGATCACCGGCGAGAGCGCCTGCGCCGACAGCTGGGGAAAGGCGCTGCTGACCGGCGATACCTCGATCTCGATTCCCTGCTATGCCGAGCGCCGCTATGGCGGCGTGGCGGACGACGAAATGCTGATCGCCATGCCGCCGGAGGAATTCGCGCGCGGCGTGGAGGGCATGGAAAAGCTCTCCCGCGTCGGTCTGCGCTACCCGATCCCGCCCTACGGGGCGCATATGGACCCCTCGGAAGGCATGTCCGCCAGCTATGGCTGAGGGCGCGCGGCCCGACACCGTCCGCCTGCAACGCCTCGCCCGCGCCTACCGGGAAAGCGGGACGCTGCTTGCCGCGGTCGAACTCGGCCTGTTCACCGAGATCGCGCGCGGCGCCGACACGGAGGAATTGCTTGCCACGGCCCTCGGCCTGGAGCCGCCGAACGGGGAGCGGATCATCGTCGCCTGCCTCGGCCTCGGGCTGATCCGGCGCGAGGGCGAGAGACTCGTCAATGCGCCGGACGTGGACCGCTTTCTGGTCGCGGGCTCGCGTCACTACGCCGCCCCTTGGATGTTCTTTACGAAGCCCGACTGGAATGAGTGGGGACAGTTGGCGGACCATCTGCGCCGGCCGGGCCCGCCGTTGGAGGAGAATGCCTCCGTCGCAGACATCACCGTGGAGGAGGCGCGGCGCTACCATGAGGCTACCCGCGCTGTAGGCGCAGGGGCTGGCCGCCACTTCGCCCGCACGACCGACCTCTCGGGCAGGACACGCATGATGGATATCGGCGGCGGCTCCGGCGCCTGGTGCATTGCGGCCTGCCAGGCGAATCCGGAGCTCCGGGCGGTGGTGCTCGACCTGCCGGCGGTCTGCGAGGTTGCGCGCGGCTATATCGATGAGGCCGGCCTTTCGGACCGCATCGAGGCCGTGCCGTGCGACTTCAACAAGGACGGTTTCCCGACCGATTGTGACCTCGCCGTGATGGCGTCGAACCTTCCCATGTACGGACGCCGGCAGATCGCATGGGTGGTGAAAAAGACCCACGATGCCTTGCTACCCGGCGGCGATTTCCACCTGGTCGGCGAGGCGCTGGCGCCGGACCGGTCGGGCCCGGCGGACGCCGCGCTCTGGGGCCTCGCGCAGACGCTCCACGCCTCCACCGGCCTCGCTCATTCGAGCGCCGAGGTCGCCGGCTATTTCGAGGCGGCGGGCTTCCGCGACATCGCCGTGGAGGACTTCCTGCCCGGCATCCTGGTCCGCATCTCGGGCCGCAAGGGCTGAACTTCAGCGGCGGGCGTATTGCACTGCGGCGCGGCCGACGGTTTCGCGTGCGATTACCATTTTCGAGATCTGCGCCGTGCCGTCGCCGATCTCCAGCCCCATCACGTCGCGCAGGCGCTGCTGGTGCGGCAGGTCGCGGCTGTAGCCGAGATGGCCGTGCGTCAGCAGGCACTGGTGGATCGTGTCCACCGAAAGCTTCGGCGCCCACCATTTGCACATCGCCGCCTCCTTGGTGTGCGGCATCCCCTGGTCGCGCAGCCAGAGCGTGCGGTAGCAGAGCAACCGGCATCCCTCGACCTGGGTGTCGTATTCCGCGAGGGGGAAGGTGATACCTTGGAACTCGGCGATCGGGCGGCCGAAGGCCTCCCGCTCCAGCGTGTAGGGCCACGTTTCGTCCAGCGAGGCCCGGGCGGGTCCCAGACATTGCAGGCCGATCAGCGTCCGCGAATAGTCGAAGCCCTGCATCGTCTGTGTGAAGCCGGCGCCTTCGGGACCCACGCGGTTTCGGTCCGGCACGCGCACGCCGTCGAACCAGATCGAGCCCCGCCCGACCGCCAGCGAGCCCAGATCGTCATAGGCCGAGCGCGAAACGCCGGGCGTATCGAGGTCGATCAGGAAGGCGGTCACGCCGCGCGCGCCGGGGCGGTCCGGGTCGGTGCGCGCCATGGCCAGCACGCTGTCGGCATGGGCGGCCATGGAAATCGACGCTTTCTCGCCGTCGATCACCCAGTCGTCCCCGTCGTGCCGGGCGCGCAATTGCAGGTTGGCGGCGTCCGAGCCGCCGCGCGGCTCCGTCAGGCCGAGCGCAATCGTCTCGCGGCCCTCGGCGATGGCCGGCAGCCGCGCCGCCGCCAATTCCTCGTCGGCGTGGCGGGCGAGAATGTCGGCGCTGAGCGAGGAAAGCAGCGGCACGTAGGCCACATTGAGGTCGCCATAGGCGATCTCCTCGATCAGGAGGCCGGCGGTCACGCCGTCGATGCCCATACCGCCATAACGTTCCGGCAGGCCGGGCGCGACGAGGCCGAGGCGGCCCATCTCGCGGATGAGCTCGCCGCCCATCGCGGCGTCGTCCTCCCGCTTGCGGTAGCCGGGCAGCAGCACCTCGCGGGCGAAGCGGCCGGCGGCTTCCCTGAGGGCGGTCTGGTCTTCGGTCAGTCCGAATTGCATGGCGCGCTTCGCTCCCGGTGCCGGATATAGAGGCCGCTGGCTATGATGATGGCCGCCGCCGCAAGGGTCCAGCCGTCCGGGAAGAAACCGAACACCGCGAGCCCGAGCCCGATCGACCACACGAATTCTATGTACATGAAAGGCGCCACCAGCCCCGCCGGGGCGGTCTCATAGGCGCGGATCAGGACATATTGGCCGACGGCGCCGAAGAGCGCGGGCAGGGCGAGCAGTCCCCAGCCGGCGAGGTCCGGCTCGCGCCAGAAGAAGGGCACGACGGCCGATGTCGCCACGGCGCCGGCAAGCGCGGCGTAGAAGAGCGCGGTCGGCGCGGGCGCGGCATGGCGGAGCGCGCGGGTCGCCACCTGGTAGAGCGCGTAGAACAGCGCCATGCCGAGCGCCAGCACCACGCCCGCATTCGCGGTAAGCCCGTCGGGCCCCGCCGCCATGGCGACCGCTGCAAAGCCGACAAGCGCGGCCGCCCAGCGCCTTGCGCCGACGCGCTCCCGAAGCCAGAGAACGGCGAGCGCCATGGTGAAGAGCGGCGCGACGAAGGTAATGACGGTCATCTCCGGCAGCGCCAGAAGCTCCAGCGCCGCGAAGGAGCAGGCGGTCGAGGCGACGAGGAAGCCGCCGCGCAGCGTCTGCAGGGCGGGGCGCTCGGTGCGGATAAGCGCGCCCAGGCGGTGCGGCATCAGCAGCGCCAGGGCCGCCAGATGCAGGGTGAAGCGCGCCCAGACGACCTGAACCGCCGGATAGCCCGCCTCCGCGCCGGCCTTGGCGGCCGCTTGCATGCACACAAAACAGGCGCCCGCCAGCACCGCGAAGCCGATGCCGCGCAGCGCCGGCGAAGGCGCGGCGGGCGTCACGGCCCGGTCCGGCGCATCACGCCGCTCCGGCCAGGCGCGCAACCTCCTCGGCGATGGCGGGCGACGCTGTGAGGCCGGGCGATTCGATGCCGAACAGGTTGACGAGGCCCGGGACGCCATGCGTCTCCGGCCCCTGGAGCAGGAAGTCCGGCTGCGCCTCGCCGGGCCCGTGGATCTTCGGGCGGATACCGGCATAGGCCGGTTGCAGCGCGCCGTCCGCGAGTGCGGGATAGTAGCGCCGGACGGCGTCGTAGAAACGCTCGGCGCGGGCCGGGTCCACGTCGTATTCCGGGCTCTCCAGCCATTCGAGGTCGGGGCCGAACTTGCACTGGCCTGCAAGGTCCAGCGTGACATGCACGCCCAGCACGGACGCCTCCGGCATCGGATAGACCAGGCGGCGGAAGGGCTGGCGGCCGGCGACGGAGAAGTAGTTGCCCTTGGCGAAGCAGGCCTTCGGGATATGGCGGCCGTCCAGGCCCTCGATCCGGCCTGCGACCTCCGGCGCCGCCAGCCCGGCGCTGTTGACGACCAGCCCGGCGGCGAGCGTCATCGGCTCCGCGCCGCCGACTTCGAGCTCGATGCCGTCTTCCAGCGCGCGGCCGCTCGCGACCGGGGCGTGGAAGGCGATCATCGCGCCCAGCTCCTCGGCATCGCCCTCGAAGGCCAGCATCAGCGCATGGCTGTCGATAATGCCGGTGGAGGGTGAAAGCAGCCCGGCTTCGGCCTGCACGGCCGGCTCCAGCGCCCGCACCTCGGCGCCGGTAAGCAATTCCAGATCGGGCACGCCATTGGCGGCGGCGCGTGCCTGCAGTGCCTCCAGCTCCGGGATGCGGTCCTCGTCGGCGGCGACGATCAGCTTCCCGATCCGCTTGTGCGGCAGGCCGCGTTCGGCGCAATAGTCATAGAGGAAATGCTTGCCCTCGACGCAGGCCTTCGCCTTGAAGCTGCCGGCCGGATAGTAGATCCCGGCGTGGATGACCTCGCTGTTGCGGGAGCTGGTCTCGGTGCCGATGGCCTCGGCGGCCTCCAGCACGATGACCTCCAGCCCGGCCATGGCGAGCCGCCTGGCGCAGGCGAGCCCGACCACGCCCGCGCCGATGACGACGCATTCCACCCTCTCCGCCATGCCCGCCGGTTCCTCCCGCCCTGCCGCGCCTCTGCCTCGGGCGTCCCGGTCCGGAAACCTGCCGGGCCGCCCGCCTCAGTGCCGCCAGTGGCCCGTTTGGGGATAATCGAGGCCGAGATGGTCGCGGAGCGTGGGGCCGGTGTAGTCCTTGCGGTAGAGGCCGCGCTTCTGCAGCTCCGGCACCACATGCGTGATGAGGTCCTCGAAGGAGCCGTGGAAGTGCGTGGCGCCGATGACGAAGCCGTCGGAGCCGCGCTCGACGAAGAACTCCTCCATCTTGTCCGCAACCTCCTTCGGCCCGCCGACCCATGGGTCCTTAAGCAGGCCTCGGCCCGTGGCGGTCATGAAGTCGCGCACGGTCGGGTTGGGGTTGCCGGTCACCTGCACGGCGCGGTCGCGCATGGACTGCATGCCGGTGAGCCCCTCCATTTCCTCGTCGCTGAACGGCTCGTCCATGCCCTTCTTCGCGAAGTCGTAGTTGAGCGCTTCGGACAGCAGCGAGAGCTGGTCGGTCTCGTTGGGCAGCGTGTCGTAGAGCGCGCGCTTGTCCTCGGCCTCCATCAGGCTCTCGCCGACCATCGGGTAGAAGAGGCTCGCGATCTTCATGCTGTCCGGGTCCCGGCCGTGGGCGGCGCAGTCGTCCTTCAGCGCCTTGTAGGCGGGCTTCGCCGCTTCGAGGCTCGGATAGGCGACGAAGATGAGCTCGCCCCAGCGGGCCGCGAAGCGCCGCCCGCGCCCCGACTGGCCCGCCGGGATGACCACCGGATGGCCCTGGGCAGAACGCGGCACGGTGAACGGCCCGCGGGACTTGAAGAATGGCCCCTCATGGTCGAGGCGATGCACCTTGTCCGGGTCGGCGAAGACGTTGTTGTCCTGGTCGAGCACAAGCGCGTCGTCGTCCCAGGCGTCCCAGTGCCCGTGGACCACCTCCATGAACTCGTCCGCCCGGTCGTAGCGCAGATCGTGTTCGGTCACGCCGTCGCGCCCCATATTGAGCGCCTCGTTCTCGTTGACGGAGGTGACGACGTTCCAGGCGGCGCGGCCGCTCGACATGAGGTCGAGCGTCGAGAACAGGCGCGCGACGTGGAAGGGGTCGTAATAGGTCGTCGAGCAGGTGGCGCCGAGGCCCAGCCGCTCCGTCGCCATGCCCATCGCCATCAAGGTCACGATAGGGTCCATCTTCACGCAGCGTATGCCGTGCTCGACGGTGTGCGCGTGGTCCTTGCCGAACATGTCCGGCATGGCAAGCCGGTCGTCGAAGAAACCGATATCGAACTTGCCGTGCTCCAGCAGGCGGGCGAGGTCGCGGTAGTAGTCCGCCGACATGAAATCCAGCCTTGCGTCCGGGTGGCGCCAGGCGGCGGGCAGGGTGGAGCAATTCTGCGCCTGAAGGAAAGCGACGAGGGCGATCTGGCGGTCTGGTTTTCGGCTCATCTGTGCGGCTTCTGTCTCCGGTCTTTCCCTTTCAGCCTGCCGCTATTCGCGAAGGCCGTCCAGCCGCCTCCGCGCCGAACAGGGCGCGGCGCCAGCGGAATGCGATGAGCGCGGTGCCCGCCAGGCCCACGAAGGCATAGCTCAGGACCGTCGCCCGGTAGCCGACCGTCTCGATCAGAACGCCGCCGAGCGGCAGGCCGACGGCCATGCCGTAAACCATGAGCATCCGCACCCCCATCACCATGCCCCGGAGCCGCGGATTGCTGCGGCGAAGCAGGAACACGGCAAGGCCGATCATGGCCCCGCCCTGCACCGTCCCCAAGGCCACCAATACCGCCATGCCGGCCCATTTCTCTACCATCTGCGAGAAGACCGCGAGCAGCAGGTACCAAAGAAAGACGCCCGCGAACACCGCACCGACCGGGGACCGGCGCGGGCCGCCGCCCACGGCCATTACGAAGGACCCGATGAACGCGCCGGCGGCGTAGCTCGCCAGGAGGTGCGAGAGACCGACAGCGTCCAGCCCGTAAACTTCGCGCGCGGCAAAGGGCATCAAACCGCTGGTGACGGGATAGCCCGTGAAATTGACCAGGAAGTCCAGCCACATGCCGGCCATAAGCGCGGGCGTGCGCCGGATATGCCGGTAACCGGCCCGGAGCTCCGCCGGCACGGAGAGGCCTCTGCGGCGCGCGCGAGCCCGCCGCCCGCCGACGCCGAAGCTGAGCCCGAAGGCAGCCAGATAGAAGGCGCCGACGACCAGATAGGCCGGGCCTATGCCGAGCGACTGGAACAGCGTTGCGCCGATGAGAGCCCCTGCAATGCGGGCCAGGTCCTGCGTCGTGCGCGAGAATCCCATGGCGCTGACGAGCAGGCGGTCGGCCATGGTGTCGCCGACGAGAGCATTGCGCATCACAAGGTCGGACGGGCGGACCAGACCGGCGAGCGCGGCGATGGCGAACACGGCGGTCGGGTCGAGCCTGTCCGTGAGGCCAAGGGCGGCGAGGCAGCCTGCGAGCAGCAGGTAGAAGCCGCGCATCGCCGCTATCATGGCGCGGCGGCCGAGCCGGTCGCCGAGGGAGCCGATCGCCGGCGCCACAAGCGTGCCGAGGAACTGAAGCGCGGCAAAGGCGGTCTGGAGCATCACCGAACCGGTCGTGACCAGCACGAACCAGTTGAGGATCAGCGTCTCCATCTCGAAGGCGAGCGAGGTCGCGAGGTCGCCCGGCCACTGGAACCGGAAGCTCCGCACGGCGAAGGGCGCGAAGACGCCGCGCAGACGGGAGGAGCGTTCAGGCTGGATGTCGGAAATCGGTCTTACTCCGGCCCGGCGCGGCCCCGTCGGCGCCATGCTACCCTTCGCGCCCATGACAGACGAGAACGACCGCCTTGTCGATGCGATAACGGGCATTCTGCCGCCGCTCCTGAACGCGCTGGACGGGCTCGAATTCGCTGCCCGCAACCTCCATCCGGAGGGCTTGGAGCGCCTCTGGTCCATGCTCTCCCCGCTCGCCGATGCGCTCCGCAATGCCCGCCCGGCGCTGGAGAAAGCCGCCTGGCCGGAACGACTCGACGGCCTGAAAAAGGCGCTTTCCGGCAGCGCCGACACGGCGCTCGACGCATTGGCGCGCATGGAGGTGGCCGGCGGCGCGGGCGACATGCAGGAGGCGCTCCGGGGCACGCGCGCCCGCGCCCCGGCGCTCGAATATCTCTACCCGCTTTCGCCGATGCTGCCGCCGGTCAACAAGTTCTTCCTCGAACCTTCCGCGCGTGGGGACGAGGAGCGTCTGGAAAGGCTCGCCCGGCCCGCGCGACCGGAAGCCGGCGTCACGCATTTCGGCAATGGCCGCGGCGAGCGGGGCGGCTGGTCGCTGTTCGTGCCGGAGGACCTGGACCCGAAGGAGCCCGCGCCGCTGGTGGTAGCGCTGCATGGCGGTGGTGGCCACGGGCGGCTGTTCCTTTGGAGCTGGCTCCGGGCGGCGCGCACGGCGGGCGCGATCCTCGCCGCGCCGACCTCGACCGCGCGGACCTGGGCGCTGATGGGCGACGACCCCGACACGCCGCGCCTGCTGGAGACCGTCGCGGAAATCCGCGGACGGCACAGGGTGGACCCGGCGAAGCTGCTGTTGACCGGCATGAGCGACGGCGCGACCTTCAGCTATGTCTCGGCCCTGCCGTCGGATGGACCCTGGACGCATCTGGCGCCCTTCGCCGGCACCTTCCACCCCATGCTGCTGGAGTTCGTCAGCGCCGGGCGGCTGAAGGGCCTGCCCGTTTATCTGGCGCATGGCGCGCTCGACTGGATGTTCCCGGTCGCCATCGCCCGCGCCGTCCGCGACGCGTTCTCGGCCCGGGGCGCGGCCGTCACCTATCGCGAGCTCCCGGACCTCGCCCACGCTTTCCCGACCGAGGAATGCGCCGCCGTGCTCGCCTGGCTGAAGGAAACGCCGCCAACCGGCTGAGCCGCCGGGGTGAGGGAGGAGCGATGTTTCTGATCGAAGAGCCGGGTTTTTCAGATATTGAGCGCTTTCGCCGGGACGGTTTCCTCGTCGTCGAACGACTCATCGAGCCGGAGGCCGCTGCCCGCCTGGCCGCGCGGTTCGGGCCGCTTTTCCGCGGCGAGTTCGAGACCGGCCTTTACCCCGATGAGTGGAACTGGCGCGAAGGAAGGGACGCCGATGACCTGACGCGCCAGATCTGCAATGCGTGGAAGTCGGACCGTCAGGTGGCGCGCGCGGTCCTGCATCCCCGCGTCGGCCTCTGGTGCGCCCGGCTCGCCGGCTGGCCGGGCGCGCGGATCAACCAGGACAATGTGTTGTGGAAGCCGCCGGGCGCCCGCCCGCTCGGCTTTCACCAGGACGACAGCTACCAGCAGTGGGTGGTGCCGCCCGAGATGTGCAGCTGCTGGATTGCGCTCGACGCGACCAGCGCGGCCGGCGGCACCATCGAGTATGTCTTGGGATCGCACCGCTGGGGCCTGGCCCCGCCGGCCTCTCAGTTTCACGCTCCCGACGACTATAAGCGCGAGATGCATGAGGCCGCTGCACGGGCGGGTGTTGTCCCCGAAGTGGTGCGGATCGAAGTCCCGGCGGGAGGGGGAGTCTTTCACCACGGACGGACGTTCCACGGCTCGGGGACCAATTGCACGGCCGCGCCGCGGCGGGCGTTGGTGTCCCACTGCATGTCTTCCGAAGCGCGCTACCACCGGACCAACACCGGATACATCTACGGCCGCTACAAGCGCGCCGGAAGCACGGAGATGGACGAGTCCTTCTTTCCCGTGCTGTGGACCGAAAACGGCTACCGAAGTGCCTTTCTCGACGACTATCTGGGCGCAGGTCACGACGCCGAAGGCTGATCCGGCGGCAGCCGTGCGCGGCGATGGGATTTTCGCCGGATAGGGGCTATGTATCGGTAGGGCGGGCGTGCTTGCCGCGCGCCCCGAAGGAAAGCCAGGAAGCGGAAGGCCGGCAATGACCGAAGCAGCGGGAGAAACGGCCTTGGAGGGCGTGCGCCTCGGCGCGTTCCACTACATGCAGCCCTCGGCGGAATCGTCGCTCTACCGGAATGGCAGGGTGCTGACCCGGCGCGACCGGGACGGCAGCGACAGCGACCGCCTGGGCGTCGATCTGGAAGAGCGGGACATGCCGATCCTGGACGCGCGCGGGCTCGCACCGGGGGATCAGCCCACACTCACCGCCAACGGGTTCGAGTTGCTCCGGCGACCGATGGCCGACCCGGACCTGGACTTCCTCGACCATGACGCGGTGGTGCGAGCCTACTATCCCGAATGCGCCGAAATCGTGCGCGCGGCGACAGGGGCAGCGACCGTCGCGGCCTTTGACCACAATATCCGCTCCGCCACCGGCAAGTCCGGCCAGCAGCGCATCGCCGGCGGCCAGCAGGTGCAGGGGCCGGCCCATCTGGTGCATGGCGACTACACGCTGACCAGCGCGCCGCAGCGCCTGCGCGACCTCGCCCGCCCGCCGACCCTGAACGACACCTACCGCACGGCGCTTCCCGAGGGCGCGACGCTGCTGGACGGACAGGCGGTGGAAGAGGCGGTGGAGAGCGGGCGCTTCGCGATTGTCAATCTGTGGCGCAATATCGCCCGCGAGCCGGTGGCGACCCGGCCGCTCGCGCTCTGCGACGCCGCCAGCGTGCGCCCGGAGGAGCTGGTCGTGTTCGAAATCCACTACGGGGACCGGGTCGGCGAGAACTATTTCGCCAAACACGACCCGCGCCACCGCTGGGTTTACTGGTCCGCCATGACCCGCGAGGAGGCGCTGCTCATCAAGCAGTGGGATTCGGCCGGCGAGCTCGCCCGGTCCGGAGGCGCTAGGGCCGATGCCGAGGGCGCGGACGGGCCCTGCACCTTCAGCTTCCACAGCGCCTTCGAGGACCCCGCAACCCCGCCCGACGCCCCCGACCGCTGGAGCATCGAAGTCCGCTGCGCCGTGCTTTACGGATGATGAGGCCGGCGGCCGGAGTCTGAGTTCGGGCGCCTGCCCATCCAGTCGCCCGGCTTGCCGCCGGCGTGGAAACGGCTAGGCTCCGGACAAGCTGGGAGGTTTGGGGCGATGCCGTTCGATCTGGTTGAAGAACATGTCATGCTGCGCGACCTGGTGGCGAAGTTCGTGGACAACGAGCTGATGCCGCTGGAGAAGGCCGTGATGGCGCGCGAGGCGGCGGGCGGGGAAATCCGGCTAACCGAGGAGGAGCTCAACCCCCTGCTCGACAAGTGCCGGGAGCTTGGCCTCTGGGCGCTCGACGCGCCGGAGGAGGCCGGCGGCATGAACCTGCCGGCCGTGGCGCTGGTCGGTGTCAACGAGGAGCTCGGCCGCACGATCACGCCCTTCGTCTTCCCGCCCGACTCGCCCAACCTCCACATGCTGCTCGCGGTCGCCGACGAACGCCAGAGGCGGCTCTACATGGAGCCCTATGCGAGCGGCGAGGCGCATTCCGCCATCGCGATCTCCGAGCCCGGCGCCGGCGGCGACCCAGCAGGTATGAGCACCCGCGCGGTCAAGGACGGCGACCACTGGGTGATCGACGGGCGCAAGATCTGGATCAGCCGTGTGCCCTACGCCGACTTCACCATCGTCATGGCGCTCACCGACCCGGAGAAGCGCGCGCGCGGCGGGATCACCGCCTTTATCGTCGAGAAGGATACGCCCGGCTTCATCGTCGAGCGCGAAATCCCGATGCTCGGCGGCGCCCGCACCTATGAGGTCGTGTTCGAGAACTGCCGTATCCACGAGCGCCAGGTTCTGGGGCAGGTGGGCAACGGCTTCGGGCCGATGCAGCTTCGGCTGACCGTGCGCCGGCTGCAGATGGGCGCCTGGTGCGTCGGCATGGCGCGGCGCGCGCTCAATATGCTCTGCGAGCATGTGAGCCAGCGCGTGACCTTCGGCGAGCGCCTCGCGGACCGGCAGGCGATCCAGTGGTGGATCGCCGACGG
>JAPOZD010000382.1:10699-14132 GCA_026706245.1 Alphaproteobacteria bacterium | reverse complement strand
TCCCGCAATCCCGGCAAGATGCATGCCTGCGGCCGTGACGGCCACACGACCATGCTGCTGGGCGCCGCGAAATACCTTGCCAAGACGCGAAATTTCGACGGCACGGTCTATTTCGTCTTCCAGCCGGCGGAGGAGAATGAGGGCGGCGGGCGCGCCATGGTGGAGGACGGCCTGTTCGAGCGCTTCCCGGCGGACGCGGTTTACGGCATGCACAACTCGCCCGGCGTGCCGGTCGGGCGCTTCACCACCCGCGCCGGGCCGGCCATGGCTGGCTTCGACATATTCGAGATCGAGATCGACGGCTACGGCACGCACGCGGCCCGGCCGCACCAGGGCGTCGATACCGTCGTCATACAGGCCCAGATCGTCACCGCGCTCCAGACCATCGCGAGCCGGTCGGTCAACGCCATCGACTCGGTCGTGCTCACCATCACCCAGGTGCATGGCGGCGATACCTGGAACGTGATCCCGCAGAAGGTCGTGCTGCGCGGCACGGTCCGGGCCTTCAAGCCAGAGGTACAGGACCTGACGGAAGCGCGCATGCGGCGCATCTGCGACAGCATTGCCGAAGCCTTCGGCGCCAGCGTCTCGGTGCGCTACGAGCGGCGCTACCCGCCGACGGTCAACGATCCGGCGCATGTCGATATCGCCGCGGGCGTCGCGGCGGACGTGTTCGGCGCGGCCAATGTGAGCACCGACTCGCCGCCCGGCATGGGCTCGGAGGACTTCTCCTTCATGCTGAACGCGAAGCCGGGCGCCTATGTCCGCATCGGCAACGGCGCGGAGGGCGAGCATGGCGGCGTGGTCGTCCACAACCCGCATTACGACTTCAACGACGAAGCCCTGCCCTGGGGCGCAACCTACTGGTCGCGCCTGGTCGAAACGGTGCTGGTGCGCGCATGAAGCTGCGGGACTTCGACGCGCTCAGCTTCGACTGCTACGGCACGCTGATCGACTGGGAGGCCGGCATCCTCGCCGCCTGGCGCCGCTGGGCCGAAAGGGAAGGCGTCGAGGCCGGGGACGGGGCCGTGCTGGAATGCTTCGCCGCCAGCGAGTCGCGCCAGCAGGCCGAGACGCCGGGCCTGCCCTATCCGGAGGTGCTCGCGCGGACCTTCATGGCGATGGGCGCGGCGTTCGGGCGCGCGCCCGTGGAGGCCGATGCGGTCGCGTTCGGGCGGTCCGTGCCGGACTGGCCGGCCTTTCCCGACAGTGCCGAAGCGCTCGGCTATCTGGGCCGGCATTACGAGCTCATCGTGCTCTCGAACGTGGACCGGGAGAGTTTCGCCGGCTCCGCGAAGCGCCTCGACACGCGGTTCGACGCCGTCTTCACCGCCCAGGACATCGGCTCCTACAAGCCGGCGCCCGCCAACTTCGATGCGCTGACCGCCGGCCTCGAGGCGCGTGGCCTTGCGAAGGCGCGCGTGCTGCACACGGCCCAGTCGCTCTTCCATGACCATGCGCCGGCCGCGGCCGCCGGGTTCGCGACCTGCTGGATCGACCGGCGCAAGGGCAGGCCCGGCTGGGGCGCCACCATGCCGCCGCCCTCGGAAGTGCAGGTGGACTTCCATTTCGGCTCGATGGCGGAGCTTGTGGAGGCGCATCGCCGGGAAGGTTAACCTCGGTCCCGGCCGGGGCTACAATCCGGCGGGCGGCCAAGGGGGTGCGTGCGTCATGCTCAAGAGCATAGTGGTGGCGGTGGATGCCTCTCCGTCCAGCGTGGAAGCGGAGAAGCTGGCGCTCGCCATTGCGGACAGCCACGGGTCGCGGCTCGTCGGGATCGGCGTGCTCGACACGCCGTTCTTCACCCAGCCCATGGCCCGGCCGATGGGCGCCGGGGCCTACAAGGAGCACCGCGACGAGACGCTGGTGAACGCTGCACGCGAACGGCTCGAAGCGCGACTGAAGGAGTTCGAGGCCGCCTGCACGGCTGCCGGGGCGGCTTACGGCGCCATCGAGGCCGAGGGCGTGCCACACAAGCTGATCGAGGCGGAGGCCGACCGCCACGACCTCATCGTGATCGGGCGCGAGACCAATTTCCACGGCGTCGAGAAGCACGACATTGCCGATGTCGTCCAGCGCCTTCTGCACGACAATCCGCGCCCGGTGGTGATGGTGCCGCCGGCGCCGCTCTCCGGCGAGCGGGTGGTGGTGGCCTTCGACGGCAGCCGCGAATCCTCGCGCGCCATGCACATGTACATCCTGCTGGGGCTGGCGAAAGGGCAGGAAGCCCATGTCGTCAGCATCGCGGCGGACCGCACCGCCGCCCGGGAAACCGCCGCCAAGGGGGCCGGGCTGTTCCGCTCGCACGGCTTCGAGGCCGAGGCGCACGGCATCGCGGCGCGCGGCAACCCAGCCGACGCCATTCTCTCGCAGGTCGAGTCGATGAACGCCGGCATGCTCGTCATGGGCGCCTTCGGACACCACAACCTCGTCCACAATATCCTGGTCGGCTCCGCCACCCGCCGCCTGCTGCACGACTGCCCGGCCCCGGTCTTCGTGCATCACTGACGGCCGGCCCGCACCGGGGTCGCGAGGGCTACGCCCCCCAGTATTCGCGCAGGTGGTCGGCGGCGTCGCGGACGGCGCGGGCGGCGACCTCCACTTCGGGCGCCATCTTCAGGAAGCCGTGCGGGGCGCCCGGATAGAGGATGTAGCGGTGCGGCACATGGGCGGCGGCGAGCTTCAGGCCCAGCGCCTCGGCGTCGTCGCGCAGCGGGTCCAGCGCCGCCGCCGTCAGAAGAACCGGCGGCAGGCCGCGGAAGTCCATGTTCAGGGAACAGAACAGCGGGTCGCGCCCGTCCTCCTCCCGGCCCAGATACTCGGCGTAGAAGCGCCGCATGATGGCGAGGCCGAGGCCGTAGCGGCCGTCCCCGTAAGCCGCGGCGGCCGAGCCCAGTTCGTAGCCGTATTCCGGCATATGGCCGTAGCAGCCGTAGAAGAGCAGCGCGGTGCCGAGCGCCCCGCGCCGCCGGTCCAGCACGGCAAGCGCCAGGTTGGCCCCGGCCGAGTCGCCCCCGACCGCGAGCCGCGCGGCGTCCACCCCGATTTCCGCGCCATGCTCCGCCAGCCAGTCGCAGGTGAAGATGCATTCCTCGACCGGAACCGGGAACCGGTGCTCCGGGGCAAGGCGGTAGTCCACCGAGACCACCGCCGCCTCCGCTTCCTTCGCCAGCAGGCGGCAGAGCGTGTCGTGGGACTCGATGCTGCCCAGCATGAAGCCGCCGCCATGGAGGTAGAGCAGCCCCGGCAGCGCGGCATCGTCGCGCGGCCGATAGACCCGCACCCGGAGTTCGCCATGCGGGCCGGCGAGCGCCAGATTAACGACGGAGGCGAGCGGCGGCGGATTGGCGTTCCAGTAAACCGAGGAGGCGTCATAGGCGGCGCGGACCGCTTCCGCGGGCGCATCGACCAGGCCCTTCAGGTCGAGCGGCGG
>JAPOZD010000382.1:0-10660 GCA_026706245.1 Alphaproteobacteria bacterium | reverse complement strand
GCCTCTCCCCCTGGGGCGATTGGTCGATGCCGCGCATTACAGGGCGACAGCGCCACCCGCAACCCCGCTGCCGGCGGCGTCCTCCGGCCATCCGCTCGTCCGGCGTTGCCAAGGCCGCATGATTCGGAATAGACAGGCGCATCCTTTCCCGATCCCGAGACACCGCGCTCCCCATGACGGCCACCGCTGTCCCGACCGACGAAAGCCGCACGGAACGCTTCGACGCCGTCATCGTCGGAGCGGGCTTTGCCGGCATGTACATGCTGCATTGCCTGCGCAAGCTCGGCCTTTCGGCGCGGGTCTTCGAGGCGGGCAGCGATGTCGGCGGCACCTGGTACTGGAACCGCTATCCCGGCGCGCGCTGCGACATAGAGAGCCTGCAATACTCCTATTCCTTCTCCGAAGAGCTCGACCAGGACTGGGAGTGGACCGAGAAATACGCCCCGCAGCCGGAAATCCTCGCCTATGCCCGGCATGTGGCGGACCGGTTCGACCTCCGCCGGGACATATGCTTCGACACGCGCGTGACGGCGCTCGCTTTCGACGAGGCCGCGAAGCGCTGGGATGTCGGGACGGACCGGGGCGGGCGATGCTCGGCGCAGTTCTGCATCATGGCGGTGGGCTGCCTCTCCGCCGCCAACCATCCGCATTTCGAAGGCTTCGAGGACTACCGGGGCGAAGTGCTGCATACCGGCGAGTGGCCGCATGAGCCGGTGGACTTCACCGGCAAGCGCGTCGCGGTCATCGGCACGGGCTCCTCGGCGATCCAGTCGATCCCGGTCATGGCCCCGGAAGCGGCGGCGCTCACCGTCTTCCAGCGCACGCCCAACTACGCCGTACCGGCCTGGAACGCGCCGCTCGACCCCAACCTGGTCCGGGAGGTCAAGGCGGACTATCCGGGCTTCCGCGCCAAAGCCCGCTCGCGCCCGACCGGCTTCTACTTCCCCTACAACACCCGCCCGGCGCTCGCCTCGACGCCGGAGGAGCGCCGCCGGCAGTATGAGGAGTGCTGGGAGCGCGGCGGACTGCCCTTCCTCGGCGCGTTCGGCGACCTGCTGTTCGACAAGGAAGCGAACGACACCGCGGCGGACTTCGCGCGCGAGAAGATCCGCGAGCGGGTGGACGACCCCGGGACGGCCGAGCTGCTCTGCCCGGACAATGTGTTCGGCTGCAAGCGGCTCTGCGTTGATACCGGCTACTACGAGACCTACAATCTGGACCATGTGACGCTGGTCGATATCTCGACGCGGCCGATCGAGCGCTTCACCGCCGGCGGCGTCGTGGCGCAAGGCGTCGAGTATCCGGCGGACACGGTCGTCTTCGCCACCGGCTTCGCAGCGATGACGGGCTCGTTCGACCGCATCCGCATCACCGGCCGGGACGGCCTCACCCTGGCCGAGAAATGGCGCGCCGGCCCGCAGAACTACCTGGGCCTCGCCGTGGCCGGGTTCCCCAATCTCTTCACCATCACCGGGCCCGGCAGTCCGTCTGTGCTCGCGAACATGCTCCCCACCATCGAGCAGCATGTGGACTGGATTGCGGACTGCGTGGCGCATATGCGCGATATCGGCGCCCGGACCATCGAGGCGCAGGAAGGCGACGAGGAGGCATGGGTCGCGCATGTCGCCGATGTCGCGTCGATCTCGCTGCGCTCCACCTGTTCGAGCTGGTATGTCGGCGCGAATATTCCGGGCCGCCCGCGCGTCTTCATGCCCTATATCGGCGGCTTCCCCGTCTATGTGCAGAAATGCAACGAGGTGCTGGCGGCCGGCTTCGCGGGCTTCGTGCTGGACGCGCCCGCCTCCGCGCCGCCGAGGGTGCGCTTCACGGAGCGCTGGCAGGAGGCGCTCGACCCGGACGTGCTCTCGCCCGCGGACATCGCGGCCGGTCGCATTCCCATCGTCTAGCGCGCCCCGTGATCGCCGACATCGTCACCTTCTGGCTGGCCGACAGCCTGGACAGCCCGGAGCGCGCCTCGGCGCGGCGCGACTGGTGGTACAGGGGCGGCCCGGAGGTCGATGACGAGATCCGCGCCCGCTTCGGCCATCTTGTGCCACGCGCCTGCGCCCGCGACCCGGAGTTGACGGCTTGGCGGGAAACACCCGACGGCGCGCTCGCCCTCATCCTGCTGCTCGACCAGTTCACGCGGAACATCCATCGCGGCACGACCCGCGCCTATGCGGGCGACGCCCCGGCCTTCGAGATCGTCGAGCATGCCATCGACCGCGGGCTGGACCGGGCGCTGCATCCGGTGTCCCGCATCTGGCTCTACCACCCCTTCCATCATTCCGAGGAGCTTGCCGAACAGGACCGGGGCCTCGACCTCCTGCGGGCCCCCTGGCGGGAGGCCGACCCGGCATGGCGGGCCTATGTGGACCGGAGCATCCAGGGCTGGACGCGCCACCGCGACATCGTCGCCCGCTTCGGCCGCTTCCCGCACCGCAACGCCGTGCTCGGCCGTGCGAGCACGGCCGAGGAAGAGGCGCACATGGCCGAGGGCGGGGAGAGCTTTGGCCAAGGATTGCAGGCGAGCGGCGCGGCGGGTTAACCCTTTTCGGCTTCCTCCGCCGGCGCCGTCAGTTCCGGCGCCTGCAAACTGCGCGGTTCCGTCTCGACAGGCTCCGGACCTGCCAATGCCGAGCCGTCCGGCGCAGCGCCCAGCGCTTCGAGGCGGCGCGCAGAGGGCAACACCCGCCCTTCGAGCGAGCCGACGCTGCGGTTGTAGCGCTCCACAGCCTGCTTCAAGGACTGTCCGAGGCCCGCCATATGCCCGCCGAAGACCCGGACCCGCTCATACAGCTCCCGGCCGGCCGCCGCGATGTCGCGGGCATTCTCCGTCAGCTTTTCCTGCTGCCAGCCGTAAGCCACGGCCTTGACCAGGGCGATCAGCGTGGTCGGCGTGCTGATGAGCACCCGGTTCGAGACCGCATCCTCGAACAGGCCCGGGTCGCTTTCCATCGCCACCGAGACGAACGCCTCACCCGGTATGAACATCACCACGAAGTCCGGCGTATCGTTCGCCAGCGCCTGCCAGTATTCCCTCGACGCCAGGGCGCGCATATGGCCGCGCATATGGCGGGCATGCGCCGCCATATGCTCCCCGCGCTTCGTTTCGTCGTCCGTGTCGATAGCGGCAAGATACGCATCCAGCGGCGCCTTGGCGTCTATGACAATCGACTTGCCGCCTGGAAGCCGTAGGATCACGTCCGGACGCTGTCCGCCATCGCTGCCCTGTTGCGTCTGCTGCTCGACGAAATCCACATGCTTCGTCATACCCGCCATTTCGAGCACATTGCGAAGCTGGAATTCGCCCCATCTGCCCCGCGTTCCCGGCCGGCGCAATGCCTGCGCCAAGCGACCTGTCTCCGTGTGCAGCCGCACCTGCCCCTCGGCAAGATGCTTCACCTGTTCCCTGATTGCCTGGTAGGCGCCCTCGCGCGACTTCTCCAGTTCCTGCGCGCGCTCCTCGACCTTCTTCAACTCCTCCCGGATCGGCTTGACGAGCGTGGCGACGGCTTCCTCGCGCGCCTTCAGGTCCTTCTCAGCCTCTACCTTGTGCGACTGGAAACGCTCGCTGACCAGGCGCAGGAAGGAGTCGCTGTTCTTGCCGAGCGCCTCTGCGGCAAGCGCGGCAAACCGGCTTTCGCTCTCGCCGCGCGCCTTCTCGATCTCTTCCAGACGCACGGCATGGGCCTTGCGCTCGGCTTCGAGGCCCGCTTCCGCCCTGTCGGCGCGGCTGCGGGCCGGGGCGGCGAAGAGGAACCAGACGAGCGCGGCAGCGCCAAGCGCGCACAGGACAGGCAGCCAGATTTCCATGCGTTCTCCTGTCTCTCCCCGACGCGGGGATAGACGAAAGCCTTCCCGCCGGCAATGCGCAGCGCCTACACTGGCGCTGCAGCAATCGGGAGGCGGGCATGGCCGAACTGGACGCCGCTGAGCGGGACTTCTTCTGGGAGCATGGCTATGTCGTGGTGGAGGACGCGGTGGACGCCTCCCTGCTGGCCGAACTCCGTCGCGATTTCGCCGGCTGGGTGGAGGAAAGCCGCCGGCACGGCGATCCTTACGGCGATACCGCCGACGGGCGCCCCCGGTTCGACCTGGAGCCGGGCCATTCGGCGGACCGGCCGGGGCTCCGGCGCGTCAACGCGCCGATCGAGGTGTCGGACGCCTATTTCCGCGCGACCGCCGACAGCCGGATGACCAACTGCGTGGTAGACCTCATCGGCCCCGCCGTCAAGCTGCACCACACCAAGATCAACTCCAAGCTGCCCGGCGGGCACACGGAGGTGAAGTGGCACCAGGACTTCCCCTTCACCCCGCACAGCAATCCCGACATCGTGACCGCGCTGCTGATGGTGGACGAGGTAACGGAGGAGAACGGCCCGCTCAAGGTGCTGCCGGGCTCGCACCGGGGCCCGATCCACGGGCTCTGGCACGGCGGCGCGTTCACCGGCGCAGTCGCGGACGAGGTGGCTGCCGAATCGGAGAAGGCTGCGGTGATCTGCACGGGGCCTGCGGGCGCCGTCTGCCTGATGCATACGCGCCTCCTGCACGGCTCCGAGCCCAACCGCTCCGCCCGGCCGCGCACCTTGCACATCTCCGTCTATAGCGCGGAGGACGCCGTGCCGAGCTCGCCCAACCCGGTGCCCAACCGCTATGAGGGCCTGATGGTCCGCGGCGAGCGCAGCGGCCGCATCCGCTCCACCGCCTTCGAACTGAAGCTGCCCCAGCTGCCCACCACAGCCTCCTTCTTCGACCAGCAGGCGAAGCACGGGTAGGCCGGCAGAACGGCTTGTCGAAGCCGGGCGTTTACACGGGCCGCCCTACGGCAGGGCCCCGGTGTGAGCTATCGCGGCATCCGACCGATTTGAAACGGGCGGCGGCCCGACTTCCGTTTCAGCCTGAAGGGGTTCCGCGCTAATTCCGCACCGCGGGCCCGGCGGTGACCTCGGCGGTGGCGAAACCGGAGTAGTCGAGCGCCAGGTCGGCGGCCACGGCGATGACGGCCATAGCCAGGAAGGCGATCAGCATGGCTCTCATCTCTGGCGTCCTCCTTCCTTCGTCGCGTACTTCAGGAACGCGATCAGATCGTCGCGGTCCGCGGGCTTCGCGATCCGCTGCATCGGCATCTTGGTGCCGGGCACGAACCGGTCCGGGCCCTCGTCGAACAGCGCATCGATGGTATCCTCGTTCCACACGAACTCCGCCTCACGCAACGTCCGCGAATACTTATAGCCCGAAACGCCGCCGGCCGGGCGCCCGAAAATGCCGAACAGGGTCGGGCCCGCCCGCCGGAGCCCTTCCGGACCCAGCGTGTGGCAGATCGAGCATTTGCGCTGGAACTGGCGCTCGCCATTGCCCATGCTCGCCGGGTCGCGCAGGAAGCTGCGCTCCTTGCCGCCCATCAGCCCGCCCGAGCCCAGCGCCGCGACCGGCCAGCTGTAAAGCGCATCGTCTATGCCGGCGGCGAGGATGTCCTGCCCGTCGGCCGAGAAGGCCACCGCCCAGACCGGCCCGCGCAGCGCCGCCCGGAAATCCCGGAGCACCGTCCAGCCCCGGCTGTCGATGACCTTGATGAAGCCCTCGCCGTCGCCGACCGCGAGCCTGTCGCTCTCCGCATCGAAGGCCATGGCCAGGATCGGCCGGCGCTGGAGGGTGAAGTCCGCGATCTCGCGGGCGCTCTCCAGGTCGAGAATGCGGGTTGCGCCGTCCACCCCGCCATAGGCCAGCCAGCCGGCCTCCTCGTCGAGCGCCAGCGTGTTGATGCCGAAGCGCCCTTTCAGCATGTGACGCGTCTGGACGCCGCGCGCAACATCCCAGACGCGGACCGTTCCATCCGTCGACCCCGAATAGAGCCGCGCGCCGTCGGCGGAGAACACGACATCGTTGACGCCGGCGCTATGGCCTTCCAGGAACCGCGCCGGGGCGCCCGATACGGGCCAGAGGCCGATGCGCCCGTCCCAGCTTGCGGAGGCGACCAGGCTCCGGTCCGGCGAGAGCGCGAGCGACACCACCTTCGCCCTGTGGCTGCCGAGGCGCTCGGAAACGCCGCGCTCCAGGTCCCAGAGCCGGACATGGTTGTCGTCGCCGGCCGACACCGCCGTCGAGGCATCGATGAAGCGCACCGCGTTCACCGCCGCATCATGCGCCTCCAGCCAGATCGGCGCGCCCGCCTGCCAGAGACCCACGGAATAGTCGAAGCTCGCGGTAAGCAGGCGGCTTCCGTCCGGCGAGACGTCGATGCCCCGCACCGGGCCGCCGTGACCGGTCAGCTTGAAGAAATCCCCGGCCAGGACGCCCGCCGAGGGCAGCAGCAGCAGGACCGTCAGAAACGCCCGGAGACGCATGGCCAGCCGCCCGGCGTCATTCCGCCGCCGGCGGCGCCTCATGGGCGGGATGGGCCGGCTCGCCCGTCTCCTCCTCGAACCAGATCGAATGGTGCTCCCTCGCCCATTGCCGGTCTACCTCTCCCGATTCCATGGCGTCGAACGCGCCCTCCATCCCGATCGAGCCGAGATAGATATGCGCGATGATGATGGCGATGAAGACGAAAGCGACGATGGAGTGCCAGAGCTGCGCGTATTGCATCTCCTCATGCGGGGAGAGCTGCGCCGGCAGTTCGCCAAAGCCCAGCGCCTGCGAAATGCCGAGCGCGTTCAATATCTCGAAGGTCTTGGCGAACATCGGCAGTTCGAACGGGAACAGCAGCGACAGGCCGGAGGCCGAAATCGAGATACCGAGGATGACGACGACCCAGAAGATGATCTTCTGGCCGGCGTTGAATTTCCGCGCCGGCGGGTGGCTGCCGCGCATGAAGAGCCCGCCGCCCTTCGCCATCCAGACGAGGTCGGCGCGGTTCGGAATGTTGTGGACGATCCAGAACACGAACACCCAGACAACCGCGAGCATGAAGGCCCAGGCGACATTGTTGTGGACCCATTTGGACGCGAGCGCGATGGGCGCGAAGGCGTCCTTGCCGAGCAGCGGGATCAGCAGCGGGCGCCCGAACAGTGTGATGAGCCCGCTGATCGCCAGCAGGATGAAGGAGCCCGCCAGCAGCCAGTGCCCGAACCGCTCGAGCGCGTTGAAACGAAGAATGGTTTCGCCCGTCCGGCCGCCGTCTATGCGGATCGGCCCGCGCAGCAGCAGGAACAGCGCCAGCAGGCCGACCACGCCGCCGCGCAGCCAGCCGCCCCACTCGCGCAGCGGCCCCTTGCGCCATTCGAGCCAGCGCATGCCGCCGTCCTGGATGATGATTTCGGAAGCGTGCCCCTTCGCCGAGACCGTCACATCCGCCCCGCCATAGCGCAGCGCGCGGAAGACTTCCGCATCGGAAGCGCCGCCGAGCGTGCCGAGCTGCATCCGGATTCCGGCGGCCTGCGCCGGGTCGCCGACAGCCTCGCGGCGGAAGCGGTCGTCAACGCGCTCGCCCCGCTGGCGCGCCAGGATGTCCTCCAGGGTTTGCGCGCCGCCGGTCGCGGCTCTCGGACTGTCTGCTTCGCTTCCGGCGCCCTGTTGCGCCGCGGCGGGCGCCGCCAGCAACAGCAGCGCGGCAAGGATCGTGAGCATCGGCAGGCGCAGCACCGTCATCTTCCAGGACTCCCGATGAAACCGGCCGGAACAGGGCGCGGCGAAGGGCCGGAGCCCTTCCCGCGTCGAAAAGGAAAGGCGGGCCGGTCCTGCGGTCTGCAGGACCGGCCACGCTTCAGGGCGTCAGGAGCCCTTCTGGCCGTAGGCGGTGCCCCAGCCCCAGGCACCGGAGCCGAAGCCCCGGGCCACCACGCGCTCGCGGTAGATGCCCGAGAGCACGTCGCCGTCGCCCGCCAGCAGCGCCTTGGTCGAGCACATCTCGGCGCAGAGCGGCAGCTTGCCTTCCGCGATCCGGTTGCGCCCGTATTTGGCGAACTCGGCGGTGGAGTGGGTCTCTTCCGGCCCGCCGGCGCAGAAGGTGCACTTGTCCATCTTGCCCCGGGACCCGAAATTGCCCGCCTGCGGGAACTGCGGCGCGCCGAACGGGCACGCATAGAAGCAGTAGCCGCAGCCGATGCAGAGGGCGTTGGAGTGGAGGACCACCCCTTCCTCGTTCTGGTAGAAGCAATCCACCGGGCACACGGCCATGCAGGGCGCATCCGAACAATGCATGCACGCCACGGAGATCGACCGCTCGCCCGGTTTGCCATCGTTGATGGTCACAACCCGGCGCCGATTGATCCCCCACGGCACCTCGTGCTCGTTCTTGCACGCGGTGACGCAGGCGTTGCACTCGATGCAACGTTCGGCGTCGCAGAGAAACTTAGCTCTTGCCATCTCCTTCTCCTCCCTCAGGCCGCGTAGATCTTGCAGAGAGTGGTCTTCGTCTCCTGCATCTGCGTGACCGAGTCATAGCCGTAGGTCTGCGCCGTGTTGGAGCTCTCGCCCAGCACGAAGGGGTCGGCGCCTTCGGGATATTTGTGCCTCAGGTCCGCGCCTTCGAAATGCCCGCCGAAGTGGAAGGGCATGAAGGCGACCCCGACTCCGACACGCTCGGTGACCATCGCCATGACCTTGACCCTGGCGCCCTCGGGACCCTCGACCCAGACCTGCGCGCCGTTGCGCACGCCGAGATCGTTGGCGTCCTTCGGGTGGACCTCCACGAACATGTCCTGCTGGAGCTCGGCGAGCCACTTGTTCGACCGCGATTCCTCGCCGCCGCCCTCATATTCCACAAGGCGGCCCGAAGTCAGGATCATCGGGTAGTCCTTCGAGAAATCCTGCTTCTGGATCGAGGCATACATGGTCGGCAGGCGGTAGAACTTCCGGTCCTCATAGGTCGGATAGTCCGCCACCAGGTCCCGACGCGGGGTGTAGAGCGGCTCGCGGTGCAGCGGGATCGGGTCCGGGAAGTTCCAAACCACGGTCCGCGCCTTGGCGTTGCCGAACGGCGCGCAGCCATGCTTGATCGCGACCCGCTGGATGCCGCCCGAAAGGTCGGTCTTCCAGTTGGTCTTCGGCCCGGCCACAGCGTCGATGGCCGCCCTTTCGGCGTCCGTCAGATCCATGTCCCATCCCAGGTCCATCAGCATCTGCATGGTGAACTCGGGATAGCCGTCCTGGATCTCCGAACCGACCGAATAGACGCCCTCGGCCAGCAGGTTCTCGCCGTTCCGCTCAACGCCGAACCGGGCGCGGAAGGTCAGGCCGCCTTCGCCCACCGGCTTGGACATGTCGTAGAGGTTGGGCGTGCCGGGGTGGCCCATTTCCGGCGGGCCCCAGGAAGGCCAGGGCATGCCGTAATAGTCACCGTCGGCAGGACCGCCGATCGCCTGCAACGTCGTGCGGTCGAAGGTGTGCTGGTTGGCCATGTGCAGCTTGATCCGCTCCGGCGACTGGCCGGTGTAGCCGATCGTCCACATGCCGCGGTTGATCTCGCCCGTGATGTCCTCGACGAGCGGCGCATCGCCTTCCTCAACCTTGATGTTGCGGAAGAAGCGGTCCGCCCAGCCGAACTTCCTGGCGAACTTGGCCATGATGACCTGGTCCGGCAGGCTCTCGAACACCGGATCCACCACCTGCTCGCGCCACTGGATGGAGCGGTTCGACGCGGTGACGGACCCGTAGGTCTCGAACTGCGTCGAGGCCGGCAGCAGATAGACGCCGTCGGTGCGGTCGTGAAGCACGGCGGAGACGGTGGGATACGGGTCGATCACGACCAGCATGTCCAGCTTCTCCATCGCGGTCTTCATTTCCTTGCCGCGGGTCTGCGAGTTCGGCGCATGGCCCCAAAGCACCATGGCCCGGACATTGTCCGGCTGGTCCATGTTCGCCTTGTCTTCGAGCACGCCGTCGATCCAGCGGGACACCGGGATGCCCTTCAGGTTCATCAGCGGCTTCGACTTGCCGTCCGCGCCCTCGAGCATCGCGAACTGGCCCTTCAGCCAGTCGAGATCCTCTTCCCAGACACGCGCCCAATGGGCCCAGGCGCCGCCCGAGAGGCCGTAATAGCCGGGCAGCGTATGCGACAGGATGCCGAGGTCGGTGGCGCCCTGCACATTGTCATGGCCGCGGAAGATGTTCGTGCCGCCGCCGGAGGTGCCCATGTTGCCCAGCGCGAGCTGCAACACGCAGTAGGCACGCGTGTTGTTGTTGCCCTGGGTGTGCTGGGTGCCGCCCATGCACCAGATCACGGTGCCGGGACGGTTGTTCGCCATGGTGCGGGCGACGCGGCGAAGCTGCGAGCCGGGCGTGCCGGTCACGCGCTCCACTTCCTCGGGCGTCCACTTCGCGACCTCTTCGCGAATCTGGTCCATGCCCCAGACGCGGGTGCGGATGAACTCCTTGTCTTCCCACCCGTTCTCGAAGATGTGCCAGAGGATGCCCCAGATGAGCGCCACGTCGGTGCCGGGCCGGAAGCGGACATACTCGTCGGCGTGGGCGGCGGTGCGCGTGAAGCGCGGGTCGCACACGATCAACGGCGCGTTGTTCTGCTCCTTGGCCTTGAGCACATGCAGCAGCGATACCGGATGCGCTTCCGCCGGGTTGCCGCCGATGAGGAAGATCGCGCGGCTGTTGTGGATGTCGTTGTAGGAGTTGGTCATGGCGCCGTAGCCCCATGTGTTCGCAACGCCTGCAACCGTGGTCGAGTGGCAGATGCGGGCCTGGTGGTCCACATTGTTCGTGCCCC
>JAPOZD010000375.1 GCA_026706245.1 Alphaproteobacteria bacterium | reverse complement strand
CAGGACATACAGCTACGGCGAACTCGGGGCGATGGTGGACCGCGCCGCCGCCGGCTTCCGCGCCCTCGGCGTTGAGAAGAGCGTCAAGGTCGGGCTCTTCCTGCCCAACTGCCCGCAATTCGTCGTCTCCTTTTTCGGCGTCCTCAAGGCCGGCGGCACGGTGGTGAATTACAGCCCGCTTTATTCGGAGGAGGAGCTCGCCTACCAGATCGAGGATTCCGAGACCGACATCATGGTGACGCTCGGCCTCGCCGCGCTCTATCCCAAGATGGCGTCGCTGCTGAAGAAGACGCGCATCCGCAAGCTGGTGGTGGGGAGCCTCCAGGAGGTGCTGCCCTTCCCGAAGAACCTGCTCTTCGGGCTCCTGAAGCGCGGCGAGATCGCGAAGGTGCCGGACGACGGGAGCCATGTGCCCTTCAGCCACCTCATCGACAATGACGGCGGATATGAGCCGCCGGCAATCGACCCGCGCGAGGATGTCGCCGTCTTCCAATATACCGGCGGCACGACCGGCGTGCCGAAGGGCGCGATGCTGACCCACGCGAACCTCCACGCCAATATCCACCAGGCGCTGCTCTGGAATCCCTCGCTGGAGCCGGGCCGGGAGCGGATGATGGGCGTGCTGCCCTTCTTCCATGTGTTCGCGATGTCGGTGGTGATGAACTTCACCATCGCCATCGGCGGATCCATCGTCATGCGCCCGCGCTTCGAACTCGACCCGGTGCTGCAGGACATCACGAAGAAGAAGCCGACCCTCTTCCCCGGCGTGCCGACCATGTACACGGCCATCGTCAACCACCCGAAGCTCTCGAGCTTCGACCTCACCTCCATCAAGACCTGCATGTCGGGCGGCGCGCCGCTGCCGCTGGAGATCAAGCGGCGCTTCGAGGAGCTGTCGGGGTGCAAGCTGGTCGAGGGCTACGGGCTGACGGAATCCGCGCCCATTGCCGCCTCCAACCCCTTCGAGGGCGTCAACAAGGAAGGCTCGGTCGGCGTGCCCGTCCCCGGCACGACGATCACCATCGTGGACAAGGAGGACCCCCGCAAGGTCCTGCCGCAGGGCGAGGACGGGGAGATCTGCATCTCCGGCCCGCAGATCATGAAGGGCTACTGGCGCCGCGAGGACGCGACCGCCGAGACCATCGTCGAGGGCCGGCTGCGCACGGGCGATGTGGGGCATCTCGACGAGGACGGCTACCTGTTCATCATCGACCGCAAGAAGGACCTCGTGCTGGTGAGCGGCTACAATGTCTTCCCGCGCAATGTCGAGGAGGCAATCTACCGCCATCCCGCGGTCGAGGAGGTCACCGTCATCGGCATTCCCGACGACTATACGGGCGAGGCGGTCAAGGCCTTCGTCAAGCTCGGCGAGGGCCAGGCGCTGGACGCGGACGGTCTCATGGAGTTCCTCCGCGACAAGCTCGGCAGGCACGAGGTGCCGAAGCATATCGAGTTCCGCGACGAGCTGCCCAAGACCATGATCGGCAAGCTCTCCAAGAAGGAGCTGGTCGCCGAAGAAGCGGCGAAGCGGGAGGCGGCCGAAGCGGCCTCCTGAAATCCCCTTGCCCTGGCTTGCGGGGAGAGCGGGAGAGGGGGACGCGCCGGCAGCCTCGGACTGCGCGCCCCTGCCCGTTGCCCCGGCCCGAGCCGGGCGACGGGCAGAGATGCGACAATTTGTTCGGGAAATACAGGTAATATTTCCCTATTCCGGGTCGGAAGCACGAAAACCCGTGATATGATGGGTCCGAGGGAAGAGGCATCCGGAACCGCTTCCCGCCCGCGCCGGCCCGGTGCGGACCGACCCCGATTCAGCCGACAGGCGAGGTGCGTCCTGCATCCGCCTCGCGCGGGCAATCAGGCGCGCGAACCGCGCCGGCGCTAACGCCCGCACGCGCCCGCACGCAAATGCGCGCGGTAAAGGGTCGCTCCGATGCCGGGCCGGGGCGCCGGATGAACACGAGCCGAACGAAGGAGCCGCCCCGATGTCCTTTCCCGACCCTAACCCCCTCCCCCCGCCGGGAAGCCTTCCGCGACAACTACCATGACAAAGCATGAGTTAACATGTCATTCCATGACACGCCGCAACAGCCGCTCGTTCAGCCGGCAGCATTCCGGCCGGAGCGCAGCAGACGGGACCGCGCCAACAGGCGAGGTGCGTCCGGCACCTGCCTCGCGCGCGGGCAATCAGGCGCGCGAACCGCGCCGGCGCCAACGCCCGCCCGCGCCCGCACGCAAATGCGCGCGGTAAAGGGTCGCTCCGATGCCGGGCCGGAGCGCCGGACGAACGCGAGCCGAACGAAGGAGCCGCCCCGATGTCCTTTCCCGACCCTTGCCCCTCTTTTCGACAGGAAGTCTTCCGCAAGTGCTACCATGACAAAACACGAGTTAACATGTCATTCCATGACACACCGCAACAGCCCGTCCAGCCGGCGTCGTCCCGGACGGTGCGAAGCAGCCCGCCCCGGCGCGCATGCGGACCGACCCCGGTTCAGCCGACAGGCGAGGTGCGTCCTGCATCCGCCTCGCGCGGGCAATCAGGCGCGCGAACCGCGCCGGCGCCAACACGCGCCCGCGCCCGCCCGCAAATGCGCGCGATAAAGGGTCTCCGATGCCGGGCCGGGGCGCCGGATGAACACGAGCCGAACCAGGGAGCCGCATCCTATGTCCTTTCCCGATCCCGCCGTCGCCCCGCGCATCGAGCCCCGGCGGCGGGACAAGCTCGACCGGCCCGGGGCGACCGCCCGCAACAACCCCTTCAATCCGACCGGAAAGGCCAGGGTCGCCCCCGACCATGACAAAACATGACATCCCATGACACGGCGCCACGGGGCCGCCATCCCGCGTCGTCCCGGCCGGAGCGCAGCGGACTCCGGGACCTCGGGCCGCCCGTCCCGGCTGCACGAGGCCCCAGACCGGCCGCCAGCCTGTTTGCGCGCGGTGGAATTTCTGCAAAATGCGTCCCGGACCGAGGGAGAAGTTCCATGAAGCCTTTCAGGATATTCGCCGCCATCGCAGCGGCGGCAATGCTCGCCGGGGCGGCCCATGCCGCCGAGAACCTCACCGCCGAGACCGCCGGGCCGGGCGGCGCGCCCTATACATCGACGACGACGCTCGGCGAGCTTGCCGCCGCCGCCGGCATCGCCGATTTCCAGGTGCTGGACTCGCAGACTCTCACCAACTCCATGCAGAACGTGGCCGAGGGCAAGACCGACGTGGCGGCCGTGCCCTTCATCCTGCCCTTCCTGATGTCGAAGGGCGCGGGGCCCTACGCCAAGCTCGGCAAGGAAAAGGGCGCGGAGCTCGCAGGCAACCTCGCCGTGCTCTACACCTACCGCTTCGGCGGCATGAGCCTCTGGTCCTTCGACAGCTCCAGCGTGAAGGGCTGGGGCGACCTCGAGGGCAAGAAGGTCATCAACGGGCCGCCGCGCGGGGCCGCGCTCTCCAATGCGCGCGCGCTCACCAAGATCGTGACGGGCCTGACCGACGGCGAGGACTATCAGGGCGTCCAGGCCAATTGGGGCCAGATGGTGAAGACGATCACCGACGGCTCGGGCGATGCGATGGTGCTGCCGATCTACTTCCCGGACATCCGCGTGACGCGCGCGGCAGCGTCCGGCAGCGTCACGCTCTACCCCGTGCCGAAGGACGTATTCGAGGGTGCTGCGATGCAGAAATACCTGAAGAGCCCCGGCACAGGCGCCTTCATCCTCGATGTGGGCCGGATCAAGCCGCAGGACGGCGTGACCATCCAGGCCGAGGACGGCGTCTGGCGCAGCCCCGCCACGGTCGGCGGCGAGGTCGTCCGCACGGACATGGACTTCGAGCTCGCCAAGGCGCTGACCGCGGCGATGATCGCGAATGTGGACGCCTACGCGGCCAAGGCGCCCTTCATGGCGCATGTGGCGCTCGGCGAGCTCGACCCGGCCGTCACCGGCATGTGCGGGCCCAATCCGATCAGGTACCACCCGGGCGCGGTCGCCGCCTGGGAAGAGGCGGGGCACAAGGTTCCCGATTGCGCAAAGCCCTGATCCGGACCCGCTGACGGAGGCGGCGGTGGGGCCGCCCTCTCCGTCCCTGCCCGGAGCGGCGAGCGATGGCGAACGCGCCGGCGGCGGACGCTGACAGGGGCGAGGCGGCGCGCGGCCTCCTCTACTGGCTGGCGCTCGCACTGGTGCTGATCGGGCTGCTCAACGCCATGCCGGGCATTCCCGGCCTCGATGACCTTGTGGCCTCGGCTACCGGGAACCCCCGGTTCACCATCCGCAAGTTCCCCTTCGAATACTACTACCCGCTGTTCTTCGCGCTGATGATGCTGACAGTCGCGCTCAGGCATTCCATGCGGCGCGACTGGCAGGACCGGGGCCGGCTCGGGAGAAGCTTCGGTCTCTTCATGGACATGGCGCTGGTGGCGATGGCGCTTGCGATTTCCTTCAGCTACATGAACGAGATCGAAGCCGTCTGCCTGATCGACCAGATCACCGGCGACCGGGCGCGGCTCATCGCCGAGAGCCTCGAGATCGAGAAAGAGAACGCGGCGCTGTTCGGCCTGCCCGAACCCACCACCGTGGACGACCCGAAATGCCTGAACTCCATAGGCGGCTGGCTCGTGGCGGTCGTCGGCGCGGCAATCGTCGTCTTCCTCGGCTACAACATCAAGGTCTGGGGCCTTCCCCTGGTGCTGGTGGCGCTCATCGTCGCCGGCTACACCATCGCCACCGTGCTGGTCTGGTACGCCTTCGGCGCAGACGGCATGGACAAATACCTGGTCACCAAGCTCGGCGGGGAGCCGCGCTCGCTCGCCGACGGCTATCCCCGCGTCCACGACATCCTGACAAACAACGCCTCCGGCCTACTCGGCCGGTTCATGGACATCATTCTCAACGACATCTTTCCCTACCTGATCCTGGGCTCGCTGTTCGGGGCGTCCGCCGGCGGCCAGTCGCTCATCAAGCTCGCCTTCCGCTGGACCCGCCATCTGCGCGGCGGGCCGGCCCATGCAGCCATCGTCTCCTCGGCCATGTTCGGCACGATCTCGGGCGGACCGATCGTCAATGTCCTCTCGACGGGCGTGCTGACCATTCCGATGATGGTCCGGCGCGGCTTCTCCCGCGTGTTCGCGGGCGGCATGGAGGCTGCGGCCTCCTCCGGCGGCTCAATCATGCCGCCGGTCATGGGCGTGGCCGCCTTCGTGCTCGCGGCATTGACCGGCGTTCCCTACAGCCTGGTCATCATCGCTGCGCTCATCCCGGCCATCGCCTATTTCCTCTGCCTCTTCCTCTCCGTCGTCTTCCAGTCCCGCAAGCAGGACATCGAGGCGATCGGCGAACTCACGGAGGAGATGCGCCTTTCCCGGCAGGACTGCCTCAACCTTGTGATGATTTTCGGGCCGATCCTCGTAATCCTCTTCCTGCTGCTGACGCCGAAGGAGGATGTGGGCTGCGGCCCTGCCGGCTGGCTCATGGGCGCCGGGCGCGTGTTCACCGAGGCGGGCTGCCGTGTCACCGATCTCCCTTGGCTCCCGCAGCTTGTCCAGAACGCGGCCGGCGATGTCGGCAGCGCGGGCTGGTGGGCCGTGGCGCTGCTCTGCCTGCTCCTTTTTCTCGACCCGGCGATGCGCGCCCGCCCGCGCAGGTTGGTCGATGCGCTGTCCGAGGCGGGCGTGCTGATATCGACGCTCTATCTTATGTTCCTCGCCGTCTCGATCATCGACTTCTGCCTGAAATTCACCGGCATCCCCTTCTTCATCTCGCTGGACGTGCTGCAATGGCTGCAGAGCCTTGATCTGGGGGCCGGCGGCTCGGTCGCATTCCAGTTCCTCGCCCTGTTGCTGACCATGCTGCTCGCCGTTCTGCTCGGCATGGGCATGCCGGCCGTCCCGGCTTATGTGAATGTGGCACTCCTGATGGGGCCGGTGCTTGCGGGCCTCGGGCTCTCCATCTTCACGGCGCACATGTTTGTCTTCTACTTCGCGGTCGCCTCCGCCATCACGCCGCCAGTCGCTGTCGCCGCCTTCGCGGCCGCCACCATCACCAAGGCGGACCCGATGGCGACGGGCTTCTCGGCCGTGCGCTCCGGCATCGTCATCTTCGCCATCCCGTTCGTGTTCGCCATGTATCCGGAGCTGCTGCTGATCGAGGAGGCCGTGCTCGACCCCACCTCGACGGGCGCGGAGATCGCTTACCTGCCCGGCTATGACGGCACGGTGGACTGGGCCGCGCTCGTCTGGCTCTGCACACGGCTCCTCGCCGCGCTGTATCTTCTTGCCAGCGCGCTCGCCCGGTTCGACCGGCGGGCGCTTCACCCCTGGGAGTGGCTGGTCCGCCTCGTTCTCGCCGGCCTCGTCATGGTCGGCGACCCGATGGTCCACGGGCCCGCGCTCGCTGTCGCCGCAGCGGTTGTGGCGCTCCACATGCTTCGGCAGCGGCCACACCGGCCATGAACAGGCGACAGGTGCAGCGATGAACGAACGCCGGCCGAATTTCATCCTGTTCGTGACCGACCAGCAGCGCGCCGACCATCTCGGCTGCTACGGCCATCCGGTGCTGAGAACACCCGCTATCGACGGGCTGGCCCGGCGGGGCGTCGCGTTCGACAATTGTCATGTGGCAAGCCCCGTCTGCATGCCCAACCGGGCGAGCCTGATGACCGGGCGCATGCCCTCGCTCCACGGCGTGCGCATGAACGGTATCCCGCTCTCGACCGATGCGGTGACCTTCGCTGATCTCCTGCGCGACGCCGGCTACCTGACGGCGCTGATCGGCAAGAGCCACCTGCAGAACTTCACCGCCCAGCCGGCCTATGGCGGGCCGCGCCCCGAGCGGAGTGGCTTCCACCGCGCGGGCGGCGCTCTGGCCGAGGCCAGCCGGCACGACTACCGCGCGCCAGCCTACAGGCAGGAAGCCCCGTCCTCCGGAGCCGGCGTGGCGCTTCCGTTCTACGGCTTCGACCATGTGGACCTCGTTACCGGGCACGGGGACGCCTGCGGCGGCGACTATGCGCGGTGGCTCGGCGAGCGGGAGCCGGATGCAGCGAGGATGCTGGGCCCCGAGAACCAGCTTCCGCATGATTATGTCTGTCCGCAGGCCGTGCGCACGGCGCTGCCGGAGGAGCTCTATTCGACGAGCTACATCGCCGGGCAAGCGGTTTCCTGGCTCGATGCAGCCGGAAGCAAGCCGTTCTTCCTCATGATCTCCTTCCCCGACCCGCATCATCCCTTCAACCCGCCGGGGCGCTACTGGGACGCCTACCGCCCCGAGGACATGCCGGTCCCCGCCGCCTTCGAGCTGAATGACTGGGAACCGCCGCCGCATGTCGCGGCCCTCCACCGGGAGCGGAAGCAGGGCGCGGCCGCGCTCCGAGGCATGAACAGCATCGGCTGCACCCTGCGCGAGGCGCTGGAGGCGAGGGCGCTCACCTGCGGCATGATCGAAATGATCGACGACGCGATAGCGAGCGTGCTGGCCGCGCTGGAACGAACCGGCGGAGCCGGGCGCACGGTGGTCGCCTTCACCAGCGACCACGGCGACCATCTGGGCGACCACGGCCTCCTGCTCAAGGGCGCCGAGCCCTACCGGGAGATCACCCGCGTGCCCCTCGTCTGGGCCGATCCGGACGGCCCCTCGGGCGTGCGGTGGGACGACATGGCGCAGACCATCGACATCCCGGCGACGATCCTCGAGCGCGCGCGGGTCGAGCCGTTCCACGGCATGCAGGGGCGCAGCCTGCTCGGCGGCCCCGTTCGCGACGCCGCCTTCATCCAGTACGACCACCAGCGGCCCCATCCCGGTCTCGGCGGCCCGCCAAGGGTGCATTCGCTGGTGGACCGGCGCTGGCGCCTCAGCGTCTTCGACGGGCAGGACCGGGGCGAGCTGTACGACCTCGAAGCCGACCCCGGCGAGTTCCGCAACCTCTGGGACGATCCTGCGGCCGCAGCGGAAAAGGCCCGGCTGGTGGAATGGCTCCTCCGGGAAGAAATCGCCGCCGTGGACCGCTCGCCGCTGCCGACCGCGAGGGCCTGAGCGCGGCGCCTGACGCTGTGCATTCGCCTCGCTAAGGCGGGCCTGCCGGTGTAGGCTGGCGTCCCTGTTGCAACCTGCGGGAAGAGGTGCCGCGCCATGGGGCAATTCGACCGCGCCGGCGAGGATGTCGGCAATATCGTCGCGCTGGAGCACGTCAATGTCCGGGTTCCGGACCAGGTGCGCGCGACGGATTTCTATGTCACCGCCCTTGGGCTCACGCGCGACCCCTATCTGGTGACCGGCACGAACAATATGTGGATCAATGTCGGCCAGAGCCAGTTCCACCTGCCGGTCGGCGAGCCGCAATGCCTTCGGGGCCGGACCGGCCTCGTCATGCCGGACCTCGATGCACTGGAGGCCCGTCTCGACGCCGCCGAAGTCCCCTCTGAGCGCGGAAACGGGCATATCGACACGGCCTGCCCTTGGGGCAACCGCATCCGCATCCACGGGCCGCGCTCGGGGCGGACGCTCGCCATGGACTATGTCGCCTTCGATGTGCCCGAGGGCGCGGCTGAAGCGGCAGCTGCCTTCTACCGCGAGGTCTGGAGAACGCCAGCCTGGGTGGACGGGGACGGCGTCGCTCATGCCTCGGTCGGGCGCGGGCAGGAGCTGCGCTTCATCGAAACCGCCGAGGCGCAGCCCGACTATGACGGCCACCATATCGCAATCTATGTGGCCGACTTCTCCGGCCCGCACCGCTGGCTCGACGAGCGCGGCCTTGTGTCGGAGGAAAGCAACCGGTGGCAATACCGCTTCCTCGACATCGTGGATCCTGGCACGGCCGAGCCGGTTTTCCGCATCGAACATGAGGTGCGCTCGATGACCCACCCGATCTACGGGCGCCCGCTGGTCAACCGCAACCCGGCGGTCACCAACAACGCCTTCGTGCCGGGCCACGAAGCCGTCGCCTGGGCTGCCACGCCGGCGTAATCCCGCTCCCGGTTTCGCGGGCGCGACCCTGCCTGTCGCGGAAATGTCAGGTTCCTGTCGTGGCAATCGGCGCGCGGACAGGCCATAGAAGCCGGCAGGAACGGCCGGAGGGGCATCCATGATCGTCCGCAAGCTGCGCATCGAACGGGGGCTCTCCCAGGAGCAGTTGGCGTCGATGGCGGGCGTCAGCGTGCGCACCCTGCAGCGGATCGAGCGGGGCGCCAATGCAAGCCCCGAGACGCTCAAATGCCTTGCCGCCGTTCTGGAAACCGACTTCTCCCAACTCAGGAACGGGCAAGACATGACAAGCGCGACTGACACCTCCCTCCCGGACCTCTCCGAAAACGAGCAGAAGGCCATGGAGTATGTCCGCGACATCCGGTCCTTCTACATCCACGCCATCCAGTATGCCGTCGTCATAACGGGCCTGGCGGTCGTCAACCTCTTCACCAGCCCGGACTATCTCTGGTTCCTCTGGGCCGCGTTCGGCTGGGGCGTCGGGCTCGCCGTCCACGGCCTCGGCGTGTTCGAGATCGTCAACCTGTTCGGCGACCGCTGGGAGAAGCGGCAGGTCGCGAAGCGGCTCGCGAAATCCCGGCAGGACGGGACCGGAGCATCGTAGCCCGAACGCCCGGCCCTATTCCTCCAGCGTCGGGCCGGCGCCGGCGACGCGGGTCTGGCGCATGCGGCGGCGGAAGCGGTCGGCGTCGTAGCCCGCGCCCCGGTGCAGCAGGCAGCGATTGTCCCAGATGACGAGGTCGCCCGGCTGCCAGCGGTGGCTCAGCACATGGGCTTCCGCCGTCATCTCCTCCACCAGCCCGTCCAGCAGCGCGCGGCTCTCCTCGAACGCCCAGCCCTCGATCTCGCGGGCATGCGAGCCGACATAGAGGTTTTCCGCCCCGACCGCCGGGTTGCGGCGCACCAGCCGCTGGCGCACGGGCGGCAGCGAGGCGGCGTGCGAGGGCGTCACCGCGTCGGGCGCCACTTTGGAGCGCGAGAACACATAGTCGTGAATGCAGATCAGCGGGCGGAGCCGTTCCTGCTCGTTCTCCTCCAGCCGGTCCCAGGCCGCTCGCTGGCTGACGAACAACGTCTCCCCGCCCTCCTCCGGCGTCTCGTAGGCGCACATGATCGACACGAAGGACGGCACGGCGCGGAAGGAGGAATCGGAGTGCCACATATTGTTGCCGGTCTGGAAGATCGTGCGCTTGTGGGCGTTGCCCGCCACCGTGCCGTCGTCGAGCACATTGCCGATGGTGCCGAAATACTCGATCCGCCCCTCCCGGCCGAGCGTGACATGATTCGCCTCGGGCTCGCCGAGCGCCCGGGTGAGGGCGAGATGCTCGTCGTCGCCTTCTGCGGCGCCCGGAACGAGCACGAAGGAATAGCGGTCGATGGCGTCCCGCACCGCTTCCATGTCGAGGCTGCTTAAGGGCCGGCCTTCGAGCCGCACGCCGAACTCGGGATGGAGCTGGGTCATTGCGTCCCTTCCAGGGTCAGTCGGAAACGGGTGATATCGGCCATGCCGTCGCCGAACCAAGCGTCGATGGCGGCCTCGCGGCGGCCGAGATAGGCGGGCCCGCCGTCGTCATCCAGCACCATCGGCAGGTCGTGGCCCGGAATCAACACTGTGCCGGGCCTGGCGCGCCAGAGACCGTGAATCATGTCGATGGAGGCGCGCGAGACGGCGGCGTCATAGGTCATGTCCACATCGCCGGAGACGAGCTCGGCGCGGTTCTTGGCGGCGTCGCCCGTGAACACGACATCGCGCTCCGCTCCCGCGAGCCGGAACACCAGGCAGCCCGGCGTGTGCCCCGGCGCCAGATGAGCGGTGACCCCGGGGAACACCTCCCCGCCATCCGCGATCCGCTCCGTCTTCGGGAAGAGGCCGAGTTCGCGCACATAGAGCTCCGGCACCACCGTTTCGCCCCAGGGCTCGCCCGCTGCCCAGTCGAGCTCGACCGCGCCGACCGCCACCCGCGCCTTCGGGAACAGCACCCAGTTGACCGCATGGTCGTAATGGGTGTGGGTCAGCAGCAGGTCGGTGATATCGGAAGGCCCGAGGCCGCGCGCGGCAAGCTCCGCGATGAGCAGCTTGCGGTGGCCGAACGCGCCGCAATCCACCAGCGCCAGCCTCCTGCCGCGCCGGATGAGCGCGATGGTGCTCCAGCCGAGCGAGCCGTGATGGACCGATTTCCCGGGGAAGCCGGTTACGAGGATGTCGATCTCCCAGCCGCCGACGCCGAACGCCGACCCGTTGACCGTCCCCGGAATTTGCTGCGTCATGGCGGCGAGCATAGCCGGCCCGGCGATGAGGACAAGAAGGAGCGGCCCCCATGAGCGCGGCCCTGAACGGCGTCAGAATCATCGACATGACCCACAACCAGGCGGGCCCCGCCTGCACGCAGGTGCTGGCCTGGCTCGGCGCCGAGGTCATCAAGCTGGAGGAGCCGGGCCGGGGCGAGGCCGCTCGCCGGGCGATGCCCGATCTTCCGGGCCAGGACGGGCTGTTCTTCCTGGTGCTGAACGCCAACAAGAAGAGCCTGACGCTGAACCTCAAGACCGATGACGGCAAGGCGCTGTTCAAGAAGCTGATTGCCGAGGTGGACATGCTGGTCGAGAACTTCTCGCCGGGCGCGCTGGACCGGCTCGGCCTCGGCTACGACGTGCTCTCGGAGATCAATCCGCGTCTCATCTACGGCACCATCAAGGGCTTCGGCAGCTACGGGCCCAACTCCGGCTACAAGGCGTTCGAGCCCATCGCCCAGGCCATGGGCGGGGCGATGAGCGTCACCGGCTTCCCGGAGAACCCGCCGACCTATGTCTGGCCGGCCATCGGCGACTCGGGCACCGGCATGCACCTCGCCATCGGCCTGCTCGCCGCGCTCCAGCAGCGCCACGCCACGGGCAAGGGCCAGAAGGTCGAGGTCGCGATGCAGGAGGCGGTGGTCAACATATTGCGGGTCAGCCTGCGCGACCACCAGCGCCAGGGCATGGTGCAGCCCCGGCGCGGCAACCAGCTCGGCCAGACCGTGCCGGGCACCACCTTCGCTTGCGCGCCGGGCGGCCCCAACGACTATGTCTATATCTTCTGCCAGCCGCAGATGTATGAGGGCTTCCGGCGCGTCGTTGACATACCGGAGCTCGACGATCCGCGCTTCGAGACGCCGGCGGGCCGCTGGGAGCACCGCGAGGAATACAACGCGCTCATCGAGAGCTGGACCCGCCAGCGCAGCAAATTCGAGGTGATGAAGCTGCTCGGCGCCGCCGGCGTGCCCTGCGGGGCCTGCCAGGACACGGGCGAGGTGCTGGCCGACCCGCATCTGCGCGAGCGGGAGATGATCGTGGAGGTCGATTACCCCGGCCGCGGCGCCTACCGGACGGTCGGCTGCCCGATCAAGCTCTCCGACTCCCCCGCCGATATCCGCCGCCCGCCGACGCTCGGCGAGCATTCCGAGGAAGTGCTGGCGGAGCATTGCGGCCTCGATGCCGGGACGGCCGCGCGGCTGAGGGAAGAAGGCGTGATCTGAACGGGCGGGCGGCCCGGACTTCCGGGCTTGACATATCCCCTGTATGTTCTATATATGTGTCTCGACCATCTTTCCGGGAGGCGAAGGAAGGCGTGACCTGGACCTGAGAACGAGGCAAGACCGCTGCGGTTCGCGCAAAGCCCGCACCGGTCAGCCCCGGCGATCTGGAGCCGGCCGTCCCCGGGGCGGCGAACGGGGGAGGTGCGCGCGCGGCGCCGGATTGTCCCGGCCAGGCTGGAGATTTCGGAGGCTGCGGCGGCGCGGCGGTTTACGAGAGCCGCGTCGGCGCGGCGGCTATACGAATGCCGCATGGGCGCGGCGGGGGAGGAGGAGCGATGACGGACGGGACGGCGGGCGCGTTGCCGGGGCCGAGGCCGGGCCGTGCGGTCAACGAGGAGTTGCGGGGCCTTGCGGTGGCGGCGGTGCTGGAGCGGGGTATGAGCGCCGAGGCGGCCGCCCGGCATTTCGGCCTGGCGGGGAACAGCGTCCGCCGCTGGGTGGAGCGCTTTCTCGAGCGCGGCCATGTACGGCCCGATCCGATGGGCGGCAGCGCCTCGCGGATCGAGCCGCATCGGGAGCGCATTTTCCGCATCCTGGCGGCGCGGCCGAGGCTTACCATCCAAGGGCTGCGCGACGCGCTTGCCGCCGAGGGCCTCGTGTTCGGAGCCTCCACGATACACCTCTTCCTGCAACGCCATCGCCTGGAGCGCGACCGCCGCTTCGCCCGCCTCCACCGCAGGCGCAAGGCCGGGCGGCGGTAGCGGCCGGCTCGTTCCTCAATCAGCGATAGGAGCGAAGCCCGGAGCCGCGTTTTTTGATCCCGCGCCTTTCCTTGGTATGCTGCGAATTCTAGGGGGAAGAAACAAAGCGGCATATCAGGAAAATGCTGGAACCTGCCAGCCAAAGCGCCTTGCGGGACAGGATCGCCCGCCAGATCGGCGAGGACCGCGCCGTTCTCGACCGGCTGCGCGCCGAAGTCCGGCCGCTGGCTTCCCGGACATGGCGGATTTTCCCTCGATCTTCGGCATCGGTTTCGCTGGTCGCGGCCGACGGCGGCAACAACCAGCTCCGCTTCGACCCATTTCTCGTTCAACTGATCCGCGTCGTCGATAGCGCCAACAACGAACACTGCCTGGAGGCGGTTTCGCCGACCATGAGCGTTTCCGGCCTGTCCGCTTACCAATTCGAAAGACGGACAGCGCTCGGGCGGCTGATGGAGTATCTCGGCGTCGAGGACCTGTCCGAACTCAGCCACATGATCCGCACGGATGGTCCCGGCAGGCCGAATTCGCCGCGCTGGGTTCAGGTCTATCGGGAATTGGTCGAGTGGGCCACGCTCTTCGCCATAGTCCGGGAAAAAGACTTTGCAACCGATACGCTGGTCGTTTTCGATGGATTTCTGCGCAGTTATGCGTTCGCAAAGGACCTGTTCCAAAAATACCGCGAAGGAATCCAGGAAGGCGTCGACCGCCAATTCGAGGCCCACAGACGCCACATCTACCTCGTCGGCGTCGCCAAGCGCAGTAAAGTCCTTTCCCGATACCGCCTCGCAATGGCTCTGGAAAAGGTGATGCAATCCTCCTTTCCATGTTATCTGGAAATCCCGCGTGAGCTGGAAGAGGAAACATACATCTGGTCCGATTATGCGAGGGGAGACGACAATCTGAGCGAAGGCGGCGAGATAAACAGGTTCGTTGCCGGGAAAATGTTTTTCGTCAAGTTCGGCAGCAGTCCGCACGATCCGATATGGCCTGTCGATATATTCCTGCCGCAATCGTCCGACCATTCGAAGATTTTCGGCGCCCTGCTCGATGACGCCGTGGACGGTTTCCC
>JAPOZD010000063.1 GCA_026706245.1 Alphaproteobacteria bacterium | reverse complement strand
GTCGCCTCCGCCTCAGCGCGGCCGAGTCGGAACGCATCGGGGCGCTCGCCGCACGCAAGCCGCTCGACCGCGCGACGCTCTACCGCGAGGGCCGGGCGCGCTTCCTCGACCGCCTGCTGCTGAAGGGCGGCGACGGGGCGGGCGAGGCGCTGCTGGCGGAGCCGCCGCCCCCGCCCTTCCCGCTCACCGGCCGCGACCTCCGCGCCCGCGGCGTCCCCCCTGGCCCCGGCCTCGGCCGCCTGCTCCGCGACCTCGAAGACTGGTGGATCGCCCAAGCCTTCCGCCCGGACCGGGCCGCCTGTCTCGCGGAACTGGAGCGGCGGCTGGGGTGAAGGGGGGAGCGGAAGGCCGCCCCGCATACTTCTTGCCGAAATGACAGCGACACTATATAACGCACACAATGACAGCACGAAAGGAGATTGCAGATGGCAACCCTGACCGTGCGCAATCTGCCGGACGAGGTCCATCGGGGTCTCAGGGTGCGCGCGGCCCATCGCGGCCGCAGTACCGAGGCCGAGGTTCGCGCCATCCTTGAGGAAGCCGTCAGGCCCGAGGGCCGCGTCAGGCTGGGGTCGCTGCTCGCCGAAATCGGCCGCCAGGCCGCTCTGACGGATGAGGAATGGGCCGTATTTACCGCCCGCGACGCGACGCCGGCGCAGCCTGTCTCCTTCGAATGATCCTGGTGGACACGAATGTCGTCTCCGAGCCGCTGCGCCGGAGACCGGAGCCGCGCGTAGCCGAATGGATCGACGGCCAGCCTCTGGAGACCCTGTATCTCTCGACGGTCACCGTCGCCGAACTGCGTTTCGGCGCCGCATCCCTGCCGGCCGGGCGGCGCCGGAACCTGCTGAACGAGAAGCTTGAGCGCAGCATCCTTCCGCTGTTCGCCGGCCGCGTCCTTCCGTTCGATCTTCCGGCCACAGAGGCCTATGCCGAGTTGATGGCGCGGACCCGGCGCAACGGCGTCGCGGTTTCCATATCCGACGGCTATATCGCGGCAATCGCCGGGGCCAACGGCATGATGGTGGCAACCCGCGACAGGACGCCGTTCGAGGCGGCCGGCCTTCGCGTCATCGACCCGTGGCAAGCCCGGACCGCGCGGCGCTGACGGAGGAGGAATGGGCCGTCTTCACCTTGCGGGACAGGACGCCGGGACGGCCGGTTTCCCTCGAATGAAGGCGGTGGCGCGGGCCTTTTCATCACGCGGCCTGCAGATTGTTCTCATAATCAGAAATATTTCTTAGAAACAGCTTGACCTCCGAACGGTCCGCCCCTAGATAGGGTGGATGGACGCGGCATCCGGAGGCTGTGTCCCTTCGCGTCGGCGCCGGCGCGAAAAGCCCGATTCAGCCGACAGGCGAGGTGTGTCCTGCGTCCGGTTCGCGCGCGTGGACGCACCCGGGCAATCAGGCGCGCGAACCGCGCCGGCGCCGACACGCGCATGCCCGCGCAGGATACACGCGAATAAGGGTCCCGCCGCGCCGGGCGGTGGAAGGGGGAACGGAGTGGAACGAAACGGGATGAAGGAACGACATGCAGGACGCGGACAGACACGGCTTCGGGGAGGCGGAGTTGCCGCCCGAAAAACTCCTCTCCCGCCCGGCGGGCTACCGGATTCACACATCGCCCCGGCCGCCCTCCGCGCCCATTTCCCCCCTCATCCCGAGTAGCGGCGTCAGCCGCGTATCGAGGGACGGCGGATGCGGGGCAGGTCCTTCGATACGCGCCCGCTGGCGCGGGCGCTACTCAGGATGAGGGAAGAATCTGTCCTGATACCAACCGACACGCCGGCCCTGAGCCGGGGTGGCGAAGGGGGCGCAGAGACCGGTGGGAGGGAAGACGACGGGCCAACCCCATGCCTAAAACGGCTATCGCTTATACACCCGGCGCATGCCGATCATGACATTCCACGACACATCGCGGGGGAGCCGCATGACGGGACATGACATTCCATGACGCGCCGCAGGGGGCCTCTCCGGCCGCTCCCGCAAGCCCCGGACTGCGATCCGGGGCAAGCGGGAAGGGAGACGGGCGGCTATTCCCTGGGCGCGTATTTGGCGAGGATGCGCTGGAGGGTGCGGCGGTGCATGCGCAGGCGGCGCGCGGTCTCCGAGACATTGCGCCCGCACTGCTCGTAGATGCGCTGGATATGCTCCCAGCGCACGCGGTCGGGCGACATCGGCAGCTCCGGCGGCCCCGGCGGGTCCGCGCCCATGTGCTTCAGCGCGGTCTCGATGGCGTCGGCGTCGGCCGGTTTCGGCAGGTAGTCGATGGCGCCGACCTTCACCGCCGCCACCGCGGTCGCGATATTGCCGTAGCCGGTGAGGATGATCGCGCGGCTCTCGGGGCGCACGGCCTGCAGGTGCGAGACCACATCGACGCCGCTGCCGTCGCCGAGGCGGAGATCGACCACGGCGTAATCGGGCGGGTCGATATCCACCGCCGCCTTGCCGTCCGAGACCGACGCGGCCGTGCGCACGTCGAAGCCCCGCCGCTCCATCGCCCGCGCCAGGCGGTTCAGGAAGGGCGGGTCGTCATCGACCAGAAGGAGCGTGCCGGCGTCGCCGGAGCCTTGCTGTTCGTTCATCGCTCAATCACCCCTTGTCTCGGGCTCCAGTATGACGCGCGGCCACAGAACCTCAACCTCCGCGCCGCCTTGCGCGCGGTTGAGGAAGGCGACGTCGGCACCCGTGCGCTCCAGCAGCGTGCGCGCGATGAAGATGCCGAGGCCCATATGGCCGTCGCTGCCCCGCCTTGTGGACAGGTAGGGCTCGCCGAGGCGGCCCAGCAGCGCCGCCGGGAAACCCGGCCCGTCGTCCGAGATCGTCACCGCCACCCGCTCGGCGTCCCAGACGATGGAGGCGACCACGCGGCTGCGGGCGAATTGGAGCGCGTTGGAGAGGATGTTGCCGAGGCCGTTCACCAGTTCCGGGCGGCGCTCCAGGGCCGGCTCGGCCGTGTCGTCGCGCGCGCGGCCGAGAATGGCGAAATCGACCCCCTCGCGCCGGTGCGGGTCCGCCATGCTCTCGATCAGCGCCGTCAAGGGCATTCTCAGATAGGAGGCGCCCTGCGTATCCGGATGCCGCGACAGTTCGGTAAGTATTTCCTTGCAGCGTTCGGCCTGGCTCTTCAGCAGATGGGCGTCCTCGGCGAGCGGGCTGTCCGCCGGCACCTCGCGCGCAAGCTCGGAGGCGATGACGGTGATGGTGGCGAGCGGCGTGCCGAGCTCATGCGCGGCCGCGGCCGCCAGCGTGCCGAGATCGGCGACGCGCTGCTCGCGCGCCAGCGCGTCCTGCGCGGCCGAGACCGCATCCGTCATCCGGCGCCGCTCGATCGCCACCTGCCCCACATAGACGGCGAGGAAGGCGATGGCGGTGATGGTGGCGAACCATATGCCCAGCACCAGCTCCGCCGGCATGGCGGGCGGCGGCCCGTCCCAGGGCAGCGGCAGATGCCAGACCGACAGCGCGCTGGCGGCCGCCCCGGCCAGCACGACGAGCTTGATGCAGCTTGCCCGGGACAGGACCGACGCCGCCACCGTCACCGGCGCCAGCAGCAGGAGCGCGAACGGGTTCTGGAGCCCGCCCGTGAGGAACAGCAGCAGGGCGAGCTGTAGCGTGTCGAAGGCGAGGAAGGCGAAGGCCTGCGGCTCCGGCAGGCCGGCCCCGGCGCGGTGGTGCAGGCTTGCGTAAAGGTTGACGACCGCCGACATCGCGATCACCGCCGCCGCCGCCTCGATCGGCAGCCGGTAGCCGAAGCCGAAATGGACGACCAGCACCGTGCCCGCCTGCCCCGCCACCGCGACCCAGCGAATCAGCACCAGCGTGCGCGTCTGCACGATGCCGGTCTCGCCCCGGGGCGGCGCGGGCTCTAAAACCTTCATGGGGCGCGGGCGCTCCCGCCGGTGTCGGAGAGGGAAACATAGCATGAGCGAATGGGCCGTCTCGGTGCGCGACCTCTCGAAGGAGTTCGGGCCGGTGAAGGCCGTGGACGGGCTGACCTTCGATCTCGAGCATGGCGGCATCGTCGCGCTGCTCGGCGGCAACGGCGCCGGCAAGACGACCACCATCGCCATGCTGCTCGGCCTGCTGCTGCCGACCTCCGGGACGGTGCATGCGCTCGGCGCCGACATGACCCGCGACCGCTACCGGGCGCTGGAGCGCATGAACTTCTCCTCCCCCTATGTGGAGCTTCCGGGCCGGCTGACGGCGGAGGAGAACCTGCTGGTCTATGCGCGCCTCTACGGCGTGGCGCGGGCGGGCCGGCATGTGCGGGAGCTTGCCGAAGCGCTGGAGCTCACCCCGCTGCTGAAGCAGCGGACCCGCACGCTCTCCGCCGGCCAGAAATCCCGCCTCGCGCTCGCCAAGGCGCTGGTGAACGAGCCGCAGCTCCTCCTGCTGGACGAGCCGACCGCCTCGCTCGACCCGGAGACCGCCGATTGGGCGCGCTCCTATCTCGCCGCCTATGTGCAGCGGACCGGCGCCACCATCCTGCTCGCCTCGCACAACATGCTGGAGGTGGAGCGGCTCTGCCGCGACGTGCTGATGATGAAGGACGGGCGGCTGGTGGACCGGGGCGCCCCCGACGCGCTGATCGCGCGCTACGGGCGGCGCAACATGGAGGAGGTGTTCCTCGACATCGCCCGCGGCGAGGCTAGCTCTCGCCGGCGGCTTCCGTGAGCTGGGCGAGGCGGGTGCGGAACTTGTCGGTCTTGTAGTCGGTGACGCGGTAGGCCCAGCCGCCGGCGGTGGCGTTGATCTCCCCGATCTCCCCGGCCACCTCGTCCGGCGCCTTCAGCGCCATCTGGAGCGAGCCTTCGAGCTTGTCGGCATCCATCGTCCTGCGGGCCTCCAGCAGGGGCTGCACGCGCGGGTCCGCCGTCCCGGCCGAGGCAACCAGCATCACCCAGTAGTCGTCGTCCGCCTCGGCCATCTTCACCTCGACGACGAGGCCGTCGAAGGTCGCGAACCGGCCGGAGACCAGCGGCTTCGAGAAGTCCACTTCGGCGGCCGGGCGCACATCGTCGAAGATCAGGAAATCGAGCCAGCTCGTCAGCGGCGACAGCTCGTGGCTCGCCTTCGCCTTCTGTCCCTCGCCCGGCGGCTCTTCCAGGGTCCAGGCGGTCTCCTCCGGCCCGGCCTTCGAAACCGTGACCGTCTCGCCGTCGGCATGCGTCAGGCGCGTGCGGTGGATGCGGCGCTGCTCGATATTGGCGATATTGCGCTGGAGGAAGCGGGTCAGCAGCTGCACCGGCTGGAACCCGCCCCTGGCGAGCCAGGATTGCGCCTCGCCGCTCTTGCGCAGGAAGACGCCGCCGCCCGCCTCTTCCGGGCGCGCAAAGCCGACCAGCAGGTCCGCCACCGTCTCATCGCCCGCTTTCGCTGCGATCCGGATGGAGAGCGCGCTCCTGTCTCCGAGGTCCTCCACGCGGATCTTCGGATAGAGCGCGGGCTTGGCAGTGCGCGGCTCGATCAGTTCGAGGCGCGCGAGATCGTAGAGCATCCGGCTCAGCATCTTGAAGTCGGCCGGATAGCCGTGGCGCTGCACCACGCCCCAGCGCCCGTCCTCGCGCCGGGCCGACACGGTGCCGTCCGCCGTGGTGGAAACCTCGACGAAGTCGATGTCGTTCACGCGCTCCAGCAGGCCGGGATACAGCATGGCGCCGGCAGCCGGATCGGCGCCCTGGACGCGCTCCTCGACCAGAACCGCAATGGCGGCCCCGGCCGCGGCAGCCGTCAGAAGCAGCAGGATCAGGAAACTGCGTGCCTTCATGCGCGTCTCTAGGCCTCCTGCACCGGGCGCCGGCGGGCGCGCCGGGCAAAGGCGACGACCGCCGCGAATACGGCGACCAGCGCCGGGACGAGAGCGATGTTGACGAGTTCGAGCCAGGAGGTCAGCGCCTCGACATCGCGGCGCAGGCGGTGCTGGACGTCGCGCAGCTCGCGGCGCAGGCGGATCACGTCGGCGCGCATGGTCTTGAGCGAGTCGGCCTGGGACGCCGTCAGCACCACCTGCTCCCCGGCTGCGGAGTCCCTCTCAAGCTGGTTCAGCCGCCTCATCGCCTCTTCCAGGCGGTCCAGCAATTCCTTTTCCTTCTTCCGGTGCTTGTTTTCCGCCTCGCGCCGGATTTTCTCCACCAGGGTGAAGGGGCGCTGGAAACTGCCGCGGGAGCGCAGCGACGAAAGATCGTCGCGGCCGGTCATGTTCTCGACCGCATTCAGGAAGAAGGCCCCGTTGTCGGCCACCGCCTGGCCGGTAAGCCCGCCGTCTAACCGGTTCGGGACCATCCACATCGGGTCGGCGAGCATATCGACATCCGCCACCGCAATGACATCCATCGGCGCCGTGGAGCGCGCCAGATGGGCCGCCTTCAGGGCCTCCCATGCGGCCCTGGCCTCTTCGTCGATCTCCGCCTCTTCGCCTTCGGCCGCCTGCGCCCCGCCGTCTTTCGGCTTCGGTTCCGGCGGCCCGTCCGGAAAGGCGCTCTCCACCTCGCCCGACAGTCTGGCGGCGAGCACCAGCGGCGCTTCGGCCGGCTTGAAGGCATGGAGCACCGCGACCGGATCGGCCGGCCCATGGACGAGCGATACCGGCACGGTGCCGCCATCCTTCGAGGTGGTCACCAGCGGCGTCACCGTAGCCCCGGCGCTCTCCAGCGTCCGGATATGGCCGGGGGACGCGATATTCAGCAGCGAGAGTTCGTTCGCAATCGAATCCCCGCGGGCAATGCCGCTCCTGTCGACGCCGAGCCACAGCGGATAGTCGATCGCCATCAACCGCGTCCTGGACCGGTCGGGCACCTGCACCCGGCGCGCGAATCCGACATCGCCCGCCAGCTCGCCTGCCGGCATCTCTATGCCCCAGACCTCGAACAGCCGGCCGAGATTGGAGGCGAACCCTCCGGGCGGCATGCCGCGGCGCAGCAGTTCCGGGTTCTGCGCCTCGCCTTCGGAGTGGGGGTCCACGAAGACGAGCAGCTTGCCGCCGCGCAGCACGAACTGGTCGAGCGCGTAGAGCGTTTCGTCCGTGAGTTGCTTCGGATGCACGAGCACCACGACATCCACGCCCTCCGGCACCGACGTGGCCGTGCTGACGATCTGGCGCACATCCACAGACTTCAGCAGCAGGTTGTAGATCGTCCAGGCGTCGTTCCGGCCCCGGCCCGACTGGGACATGGGCGAGCCCGCAATCGGAAGGCCGGTAATCAGCCCGACGGCCGGCAATTCCGGGTTGGCGAGGCTATAGACGGCGCGGGCGATGTCGTATTCCAGATCGCGCTCCCGGCTCTCGTCGAAAAACGGGATTAGCTCGACATCGTCGGTCGAATTGGTCCCGGCGAGGCCGAAGAACACGCGCTCGCCCGAACGGTCCACCGGCAGCCCCTGGAGGCCGAACGAGTCGGCCCGGTCCTCGGCGTCGGTGAACGGTTCGGGGTCGAATATCTGGAGGTCGATCTTGCCGTCGGAGTGGGTGGCGAACTCCTCCAGAAGGTCGCGCACATGGCGCGCATAGACCCCCACCTGGGGGATTTCCCGCGCGATCCGGCTGGAGAAGTAGAAGCGAAGCATGATCGGCTCGTCGATCTCCCGGACCACCCGCTTCGAGTCCTCGGCCAGCGTGAAGGCGCCCTCTTCGGTCAGGTCGAGGCGGGCGTGGCGCAACAGCCGGTCCGACAGGCTCACCCCGGCCACGAACAGGACCGCCAGCAGGACCAGCGCCAGTCTGGCGAACAGGTTGCGTTGCCGGAAACGCTCCATTGCCTCAGTCCGCCTTCTTGAGATCCACGGTGATGGCGGCCGCGGCCAGCCAGACGCCGATGGCGAGCGCGTAATAGGCAAGGTCGCGCAGGTCTATCACGCCCTTGACGATATTGTTGAAGTGGCTGAGCAGGCTGAAGGAGGCGAGCGTTTCCAGGAGCGCCGCCGGCACCGCGTCGCCGAACACGGGCTGCAGGGCCCCCGCCCCCAGCACATTGAACAGGAAGCAGACCGTCACGGTGAGCACGAAGGCGATCACCTGGTTCCTGGTCAGCGCGGAAAGGCAGGAACCGATGGCCAGATAGGCGCCGGCCAGCAGGAAGGAGCCGATATAGCTGGCGGCGATGACGCCGTTGTCCGGCTCCCCGAGATAGTTGACGGTCAGCCAGATCGGGAATGTCAGCGCCAGCGCGAGCCCCGCGAAGACCCAGGCCGCCAGGAACTTGCCCACCACGGCCGCGGCGGTCGAGACCGGCAGGGTCAGGAAGAGCTCGATGGTGCCCGTCTTGCGCTCCTCGGCCCAGAGCCGCATCGAGATCGCCGGCATGAAGAAGAGGTAGAGCCAGGGGTGCCACTGGAAGAAGGACAGCAGGTCCGCCCGCCCGCGCTCGAAGAAGGAGCCGACATAGAAGGTCAGCGCCGCCGCCAGCGCCAGGAAGATGACGATGAAGACATAGGCGACCGGCGTGATGAAGTAGCCGGCGAACTCCCGGCGGAAGACAGTGCCGATGCTAGCCATGCCCTGCCGCCTCCGCATCCGGCTGCGTCATCCGCCGGAAAACGTCGTCGAGCGCTCCCGTCTCGGTCCGCAGGTCCTCGACCTCCCAGCCATGCGCCTGAACCAGCAGCCCGACATCCGCGAGGATGGGCGCGCCGTCGCCCGAGAGCGCCGTCAGGCTCACGGCGTCCGGGCCCGCCGGCGCGCGCCGGACCCCTGCCACGCGGTCCAGGCCGTCGAGCGAGGCGGCGGCCGCATCGGCAAATCGGGCGCCGAGCGTCAGCGAAACGGCATTGTGCAGCGGCGAGAGCGCGGCAAGCTCCGCCGGCGCGGCGTCTGCCAGAAGCCGCCCGCCGGCAATGACCGCCGCGCGGGTGCAGACGGCGTCCACCTCTTCCAGGATATGGGTCGAGATGACGATGGCCTTGGACGGGCGGATTTCGCGGATGAGCGCGCGCATTTCGTGTTTCTGGTTCGGGTCGAGCCCGTCCGTGGGCTCGTCCAGGATCAGCACCGGCGGGTCGTGCAGCAGCGCCTGCGCCAGCCCGACGCGGCGCTTGAACCCCTTGGACAGCGTGTCGATGGGCTGGGCCAGCACCTCGGCGAGGTCGGTCCGCTCGACCGCGAGCCCGATGGCGGTCCGGCCCTGCCGGCCGGAGAGGCCGCGCATGGCCGCCGCGAAGGCGAGGAACGCGCCGGCGGTCATGTCGCCGTAGAGCGGCGCGCCTTCCGGCAGATAGCCGAGATTGCGCCGGGCCCGGATCGGATCGTCGGTCACATCGTGGCCGCAGATCGCCGCGCGGCCCTCGGTCGGGGCGAGGAACCCCGCGATCATCTTCATGGTCGTGGACTTGCCGGCGCCGTTGGGACCGAGGAAACCCAGCACCTCGCCCGCGCCGACCTCCAGGTCCACGCGGTCCACGGCCACATGCGCATCGAAGCGCTTCGTCAGGCCCTCGGCGGCAACCAGCGCCAACATTCCGTTCCCAATCCCGTCGGCCTCTCCGGGCCGCTCCGGCCGGCGCGGGATATAACCAACCGCACCGCGACGCGCCACTTAACTATTGGTAAGGTTCCGCCCCCCGAAGAACCGGATCCCGATGTCATGTCCGACGATCTCTGCCGACTGACGGCCCGCGAAACCATTGCAAGACTCAAGGCCGGCGACATCACGCCGCTCGACGCCATCGACGCCGCGATGGCGCGTATAGAGGCGGTTGACGGCCGGGTCAATGCGCTGCCGACGCTTGTGCCTGAACGCGCGCGCGAGCGGGCCCGCAGGCTGATGGAGCGCGCGCCCGCCGAGCGCGGCCTGCTGGCCGGGTTGCCGGTGGCGATCAAGGACCTGAATCCCGTGGCGGGCGTGCGCACCACATACGGCTCGCCGATCTATGCCGACCATGTACCCGACGAATCCGATATCGCCGTGCTGCGGATCGAAGCCGCGGGCGGCGTCGTGCTCGCCAAGTCGAACACGCCCGAGTTCGGCGCCGGCGGGCAGACCTTCAACGAGGTGTTCGGCGCAACCCGCAACCCGTGGAACACCTCGCTCACCTGCGCGGGCTCTTCCGGCGGGGCGGCGGTGGCGCTCGCCACCGGGCAGGTCTGGCTCGCTCATGGCTCGGACCTCGGCGGCAGCCTGCGCACGCCGGGCGCCTTCTGCTCGGTGGTGGGCCTGCGCCCGTCGCCCGGCCGCGTGCCGAGAGGCCCGTCCGACAGCGGCTTCAACTACCTCTCGGTGAACGGCCCGATGGCGCGCAATGTCGCGGACGCCGCCCTTTTCCTGGATGTCATGGCGGGGTTCGACCCGCGTGACCCCCTGTCCTGGCCCGCTCCGTCCGTGCCCTACCGCGAGGCGGTGGCCGCGCCGGCCGCGCCCCGCTGCATCGCCTTCAGCGCCGATCTCGGCTTCATGCCGGTCGATCCGGAAGTGCGCGACATCTGCGCCCGCGCCATGGCGCATTTCGAGACCATGGGCGTGGCCGTGGAGGAGCATGCGCCGGACTTTTCGGGCGCCATGGAAACCTTCCACACCTTCCGGGCCGTGCTGTTCGTCACCGATCATGCCGAGCGGATGAAGGCGCATCGCGACAAGTTCAAGCCGGAGATCGTCTGGAACTACGAAAAGGGCCTGGCGCTCACCGCGGCGGACGTCGCGCGGGCCGAGGCCGGGCGGGCGGCGCTCTTCCAGCGCATGGCGGAATTCTTCCAGGAGTTCGACCTGCTCGCCTGCCCGACCGCGGCGGTGCCGCCCTATTCGCTGGACCAGCGCTATGTGGACCGGATCGGCGATACCGTGTTCGACAATTATGTGGACTGGATGGGCCTGCAATGCGTGGTCACGGTCACCTCCTCGCCCGCGATCAGCATCCCCTGCGGCTTCACTTCGGACGGGCGGCCCGTCGGGCTGCAACTGGTCGCCCGGCCGCGCGGCGAGGCGGGGCTGCTGCAGGCGGCGGCGCTGTTCGAGCAGGCCGCCGGCCTCCACAACCTGCTGCCCATCGACCCGAGAGACCCCGCCTCCTAGAGCGCCCGCCCCGTCAGGGCAGGACTTCTATGGAATCGACCTTGTCGGCATAGAAGGCGGCGTGGCCGGCAATCGCCGCGCATTCGTCGAACGGCGCCGGATAGCTCCAGACCGCATCCTCGGCGATGCGCCCGTCCGCCTCCAGCGAGCGGTAGCTGGCATCGCCCTTGAAGGGGCAATGGCTCGTCCGCGCGCTCGGGCGCATGAGGCTCCGGTCGAGGTCTTCCTCGGGGATGTAGTGGACCGGCGGATAGCTGCTCTCGCGCATGAGCAGCGCGCGGCGGCTGTCGGCCACCCTCCGCCCGGCGAAGGTCACGACGACCCGGCCTTCCGCCGGCTCGATGTCGATGCGGTGGTCCGGCCGCTTGCGGAAGCCCGGGGCGGGATTGGGCACGGCGTTCATCGCTTTTCTCCCCTTAGCGCGTTCACGAAGTCGGTCAGGCCCGTTTGTCGCGTCCGCCTGCGACGCTCCGCCCGAAGGATGCTGCGGACCTCTTCGATGCTCGTCTCTAGGTCGCTGTTGATAACGACATAGTCGTATTCGGCATAGTGGCTCACCTCGTCGAGCGCCTTGGCCATGCGCGCGCGCACCACCTCGGAACTGTCCTGGGCGCGGGCGTGCAGGCGCCGTTCCAGCTCCTCGATGGACGGCGGCAGCACGAAGACGCCGACCAAGTCGGTCCGGGCCTTCTCAGCGATTTGCTGCGCGCCCTGCCAGTCGATGTCGAACAGCATGTCGCGCCCTTTCTCGAGCGCCGCTTCGACAGGCGCGCGCGGCGTGCCGTAGCGGTGCCCGAAGACCTCGGCATGCTCCAGGAAGCCGTCCCTCTCGACCATCGCCTGGAACGCAGCGTCACCGACGAAAATATAGTCGCGGCCGTCCTCCTCGCCCTTGCGGGGCGGGCGCGTCGTCAGGCTGACCGAAAGCGCGATATTCTCCTCCCGCTCCAGCACGGCGCGGCTGATCGTGCTCTTGCCCGCGCCCGAAGGCGAGGAGAGCACCAGCATCAGGCCGCGTGTCGCTACGGGTCGGGCGGGCTTCATTCGAGGTTCCGCGCCTGCTCGCGAAAGGCTTCCAGCGCGGCCTTGAGGTCCAGCACGGTGCGGGTGAGGTCGAGGTCCGCCGATTTGGAGCCGAGCGTGTTGGCCTCGCGGTGGATTTCCTGGCAGAGGAAGTCGAGCTTGCGGCCGACCGCATCGCCCGAGGCGAGAAGCTCCGAAACCGCTTCCAGATGCGCGTCGAGCCGGTCGAGCTCCTCGCGCACATCGGCCTTTGCGGCCAGCAGCGCGACTTCCTGCGCGAGCCGTTCCTCGGGAAGCCCGGCGTCCAGCGCGGCGACGGCGGCGACGAGACGGTCCCTGAGCGCGGCCGGCTGCGAGGCCGCCATGCTCCGCGCCGCAAGGGCGCCGGCCTTCATGGCGAGGAGATGCCCGTCCAGCGCCGCAGCGAGCGCCCGGCCCTCCCCGCGCCGCGCTTCCAGCAGCCTGTCCAGGGCTTCCTCCAGGGTTGCAAGCAGCGCCGCCTCGTCGCGCGCCTCGAGGTCGGGATCGACTGCCTCGATGACGCCGCGCAGGCCCATCAGGCCGGACAGGTCTCCGCCTCCCCGGCTCTCGGCCACGGCCGCCAGTTCGTCGAGCCACGCCTCGTCCACCCGGTAGCGCTGCCGTCCCTCAGCCTGTTCGAACCGCAATTCCAGCGAGATGCTGCCGCGCTGGAACCGGGCCTGCGCCGCCTTGCGGACCGCCGGCTCCAGTCCGTCGCAGCCGGCAGGCAGGCGCAGCCGCAGGTCGAGGCCGCGATGGTTGACCGAACGCGCCTCCCAGCGCCAGTCGGGGCCGGCGGCGGCGGCGAAACCGGTCATGGAGGAAAGCTCTGTCACTGCATGCGCCTCAACATCCTGTGGTAGCGGGCGGCGTTGCGATTGTGCTCCCGCAGCGTACGCGCGAACAGATGGCCGCCCGCGCCGTCGGCGACGAAATAGAGCGCATCCGTTTCCGCAGGCCGCGCCGCCGCCTCCAGCGCCGCCAGCCCGGGATTGGCGATCGGGCCGGGCGGCAGCCCGGGGATGCGGTAGGTGTTGTAGGGGTGATCCACGCGCAGGTCGGCGCGGGTGAGCGGGCGCCCGAGCTCCTGCCGGCCGCCGGTGAGCGCATAGATGACCGTCGGGTCCGTCTGGAGTCGCATGCCGCGCTTCAGCCGGTTGACGAATACGCCGGCGATCCGGGCGCGCTCTCCCGACAGGCCGGTTTCCTTCTCGACGATCGAGGCCAGCGTAAGCAGCTCGGTCTCGCTCCCGAGCGGCGAGCCGGCCGGCCGGTCGCGGAACAGCCGCGCCAGCGCCTTGTCCATGGCACGCTGCATCCGCACCACAAGGTCCGCGCGGCTGTCGCCATGGCTGTAATAGTAAGTCTCCGGCAGCAGCCGTCCCTCGCCGGGGTCGGGCGCCTCGCCGACCAGTCCCCCGGCATTCCGCAGAAGGTCCAGCACGGCGGCGGTGGTGAGCCCCTCCGGCACCGTCAACCGGCGCACGACGGTCTCGCCCGCCACCAGCAGGTCGCGAACGGAGGCGGCGCTGATGCCGGCGGGGAAGTCGTATTCACCCGCTTTCAGGCGGCTCTCGGCGCCGTCCACGATCACGAAGATCCGGAACGCCAGAGGGTGGCGCAACACCCCCTGCTCGGTGAGAAGGTCCGCCAGGGGACCGAGGCCCGTGCCCTTCGGCACGACGACCCGGCGCGTCTCGGCGAGCGGGCCGGGCGCGTTGAACTCCTGCCAGGCCCGGAATGCGAACCCGGCGGCTGCCGCCGCCAACAGTGCCAGGAGGACGCCGACAAGCCGACGGCGGCGCATCGGGGATCAGGGCGCGCCGGTGAAGACCAGCGAGGTATTGGTGCCGCCGAACCCGAAGGAATTGGAAAGCGCATACTCGATCCTGCGTTCCTTCGCCGCGCAGGGCACGAGGTCGAGGTCGCAGCCATCCGAGGGGTCTTCGAGATTCAGCGTCGGCGGCGCGATACCGCATTGAACGGCCTTGATGGTGAAGATCGCCTCGATGGCCCCGGCCGCGCCGAGCAGGTGGCCGTGGGCGGACTTGGTGGAGGACATGGAAAGCTCGTAGGCATGGTCTCCGAACAGGCGCTTCACGGCGCCGAGTTCGATCTCGTCGCCGAGCGGCGTCGAGGTCCCGTGGGCGTTGATGTAGTCGATGTTGTCGGGGTCGAGCCCGGCCCGCTTCAGCGCCGCCTCCATGGCGCGGTAGCCGCCGTCGCCGTCGGCTGCGGGCGCGGTGATGTGGTGGGCGTCGCCGGAGAGGCCGTAGCCGATGACCTCGGCATAGATCCGGGCCCCGCGCGCCTTCGCGTGCTCATACTCCTCCAGCACGATACAGCCCGCGCCCTCGCCCATGACGAAACCGTCGCGCG
>JAPOZD010000040.1 GCA_026706245.1 Alphaproteobacteria bacterium | reverse complement strand
GCGGCCCCGCCAGGCACCGCATAGACGGTCCGCGCCCCGTCCCGCTCGACTGTCCCGACCCGGCCCGTTCCCATCACGCCGTCTCCCTGCTGCGCCGCGCCGCCCGTTCGGCGAAGAAGGCCTCTGCGACCCGCTGCGGTTCGCCGTCCCGATAGGCGGCGTGCTGGTAACGCATCGCGGCCTGGACGGTTTCATCGTATTCCACCTGCGTGCGCTCCAGCAGGCGGCGCTTGGTGAGCCGAACGGCGAGCGGCGGCAGGGTGGTCAGTTCTTCCGCAAGTTCCATCGCCCGCCCCATCACGTGCTCCGGCGCCACGATCTCATTGACCATGCCCCAGGCAAGGCAGGTCTCGGCATCCACGAGCCGGCCGGTGAGCGAAAGCTCCACCGCACGCGCATGGCCGACCACACGCTCGATGATGAACGGGCCGACTGTGCTCGGCATGCCGGCGCGCACCTCCGGCTGGCCCATGCGCACGCCGGGATGGGCAATGCGGATATCGGCATGGAGCGCGGTCTGCAGGCCGAAGCCGGCAGCCAGGCCGTTCAGCGCCACGACGATGGGCTTCTCCAGCGCCCGCACCGACTGGTAGAGCGCGCCCAGATGCAAGAAATGCTCCTGCACGGTCTTCTCGTCGAAACCGGCCGAATCGTTCAGGTCCTGTCCTGCCGAAAAGGCGCGCTCGCCGGCCCCGGTCAGCACGACCGCGCGCACGGCCTCGTCGCCGTTCAGCCCGTTCAGCACGCGGGGCAGCAGGTCCCGCATTTCGATGTTGAGAGCGTTGAGCGCTTCCGGGCGGTTCAGGGTCACGACGGCGATCGCGCCTTCGCGGCGCTCCAGAACGGGCGATTGGGTCATGGGTGGTGTTGTCCTCGCTCAGGCAGGCTTGACGAAGCTGCCGAACACTTTCTTGTCGCCGGTCTCGAAGGCGACGGTGAGCTTCTCGCGGTCGGTGGCGCGCACGGCGCCGTAGCCGAATTTCTCGTGGAACACGCGCTGGCCGATCTCGAATTGGCCGATGCGGTCAGGGCGCTCCTTCACTTCCCAGGCCGGGGCGTCGATCACATGCCCGCTGCCCGCGCCATAGCGCCACGCGGGAGCCTCGCCGAATGCATTCTCCAGCTGGCGCTCCACATGCTCGTCCGGCAGCTCGTCGATGAAGCGCGAGGGCAGGGGGCTGAGCCACCGCCCCATGACCATGCGGCTCATCGCGGACGAGATGGTGACATGCCGTCGCGCGCGGGTGATGCCGACATAGGCGAGGCGGCGTTCCTCTTCCAGCCCGGCAAGCCCGTTCTCGGCAAGGGCGCGCTGGTGGGGGAACAGGCCCTCCTCCCAGCCCGGCAGGAACACGATGTCGAATTCGAGCCCCTTGGCGCCGTGGAGCGTCATCAGGGAGACGCTTTCCGCCTCGCTGCCACCTTCGGCCTCCATCACCAGGGCGACATGCTCCAGAAACTCCTCAAGGGTGTCGAACCGGGCGATCTGCTGCACGAGCTCACCCAGGTTCTCCAGCCGGCCGGGCGCGTCGAGCCCCTTGTCCTTCCGCCACATCTCGCGGTAGCCGCTCTCTTCGAGAATCGCGTCCGCGAGGTCTGCATGGGGCTCGCTGCCGAGCCGGGCGCGCCAGCCGTCGATGGCGCGGCAGAAGCCGGCGAGCGCATTGCGGGCGCGGGGCTTCAATTCTTCCGTCTCGACCAACCGGCGCGCCGCCTGGCCCAGCGGAATCCGCTCGGCCCGGGCCAGGCGATGCACCGGTTGCAGGGTGGCGTCGCCGATACCGCGTTTCGGCAGGTTGACGATGCGCTCGAAGGCAAGGTCGTCCTCAGGAAAGAGGGTGGCGCGCAGATAGGCTATGGCATCCCTCACCTCGCGCCTCTCATAGAAGCGCGGGCCGCCGATGACCCGGTAGTTGAGGCCGAGCGCGACGAACCGCTCCTCGAAGGCGCGCATCTGGAAGGACGCGCGCACCAGCACCGCCATTTGCCCCAGGCTGACGCCGGCGCGCTGCAACGCCTCAATGTCCGCGCCGACAAGCCGCGCCTCGGCCTCCCCGTCAGGAACGGTGTGGACGGCGATCGGGCGGGAGTCCTCGCGGGTCGTCCAGAGCGTCTTGCCGAGGCGGCCGCGATTGTTGGCGATCAGCCCCGAGGCGGCGCCCAGAATGTCGCCGGTCGAGCGGTAATTCTGCTCCAACCGGACGATCTTCGCGCTCTCGAAGTCGTTCTCGAAGCGCAGAATGTTGCCGACCTCCGCCCCGCGCCAGCCGTAGATCGACTGGTCGTCGTCGCCGACGCAGCAGATATTGCGGCGGCGCTGGGCGAGCAGGCGGAGCCAGAGATACTGGGCGATGTTGGTGTCCTGGTATTCGTCCACGAGGATGTAGCGGAACCGCTCCTGATATTGCGCCAGCACCTCCGCATCGCGTTGGAAGATCGTCAGGTTGTGGAGCAGCAGGTCGCCGAAATCGACGGCGTTGAGGTCCGCAAGCCGCTCCTGATAGGCCTCGTAAAGCGCCGGCGCGCGGCCGTTGGCGAAACTGCCCGCCTCGTGGGCCGGCACCTGCTCCGGGCGCCACCCCTTGTCCTTCCAGCGCTGGACGATGGCCGAAAGCTGACGCGCGGGCCAGTGCTTCGCATCCACATTCGCGTCCGCCAGCACCTGTTTGAGGAGCCGTTCCTGGTCGTCCGGGTCGAGGATCGAGAAGGAGGACCTGAGGCCCGCCAGCTCGGGATGGCGGCGCAATATGCGCAGGCCGAGCGCATGGAAGGTGCCGAGCCAGAGGCCGGCGCTCATCTCGCCGATCAGCGCGTCCACCCGCTCGCGCATTTCGTTCGCCGCCCGGTTGGTGAAGGTGACCGCCAGAATCTGGCTGGGCCAGGCGCGCTTCATCGCCAGCAGCAGCGCGAGCCTCGCCGTCAGCACCCGCGTCTTGCCGGTGCCCGCGCCGGAGAGCACGAGCAGCGGCCCGTCCAGCGTCTCGACCGCCTCGCGCTGCGGGGGGTTCAGCCCGGCGAGCCAGGGCGGGTCGTCAACGGTCGCAGCGGGCAGGGCATCGTCCATAGCTTCAGGCTATAGCACGATTCCCTAACCGGCCTCCGCCTCGGCGAAGAAGGTGCGTACAAGGCCGAGGAAATGGTCCAGCCGGTCGTGATGCACCCAGTGGCCGGCGCCGGCGACATCGACGAAGCGGGCATTGCTGAAATGGGCGGCGCGGCCGTCCTCTTCCGGGTCGCCGACCCAGCTTTCCAGGCCGCGCACCAGCAGGGTCGGGCAGGCGATCCGCGACCAGAGCCGGAAGCTCTCCTCCGGATAGATGCCGACCGGGCGGTCGGCGCGGCTGTAATTGTCGAACTTCCAGCTATAGGTGCCGTCCTCGTTCTGGTTGGCGCCGTGGACGGTGAGGTGCCGGGCCTGGGCCCCGGTCAGGCGGGGATTGGCCTCCTGCATCCGCCGGTAGGCGTCTTCCAGCGTCGGATAGCGGCGCGGCAGCCGGCCGGAGAGGCCGCGCTGCGTGTCGATCCACTCCCGGAGCCGGTCGTCGATGGACCTGTCCCTGCGCGCCTCGATCTGCGCCGGCGAGGGGCCGAGCCCTTCTATGGCGACCAGCGCCTTCACCGTCTCCGGATAGACGCCCGCATAGTGGAGCGCGATGGAGCCGCCGAGCGAATGGCCGATGACCGTGACCGGGGCGAGCTGCTTCTGGTGGACCAGTTGCGCGATGTCATAGACATAGTCCGCCATCGCATAGGCTCCGCCGACGAACCAGGCGCTGTCGCCATGGCCGCGGAGATCCGGCGCGACGATGCGGTAGTCCTCCCGGAGCGCTTCGGCCACCCAGTCCCAATTACGGCAATGGTCGCGGCCCCCGTGGATCAGCAGCAGCGGCGGCGCGTCCGGGTTGCCCCAGTCGACATAGTGCAGCCTGAGCCGCTGCGAGAAATAGGAATGGCTCTCAGGACCCTGCATGGGCGGTCTCCCCGGAAGCGCCGCACATGGCCGGCGGCGCTTCCCCTCCGGAACGCGGCCGTGCGACTATAGCGGACCCGCAAGACCGAGGAATGCGCGCCCATGCTGACCGTTTACGGCCTGAAGAGCTGCGATGCCTGCCGCAAGGCGCGGAAGGCGCTGGCGGACCGCGAGCACCGCTTCCACGACCTGCGCGAGGACGGGCTGGACGCCGCGATGCTGGACCGCTGGATCGGCGCGGTCGGCTGGGAGGCGCTGCTCAACCGGCGCAGCACGACCTGGCGGGCGCTGGACGAGGCGGAGAAGGCGGAACTCGACGCCGGCCGGGCGCGGGGCCTGATGCTCGCGCATCCGGCCCTGGTGAAGCGCCCGGTTATCGACGACGGCGGAGCGGTAAGAGTCGGCCTCTGACCTACTCCCTGTTGCCGAACAGGCTCAGCAGCAGCAGGAACATGTTGATGAAGCTCAGATAGAGCATCAGCGCGTCCATCACCGACTTCTTGGCCATCGTGGCGGCGTCGTAGCCGTGATAGTACTCGCTCTTGATACGCTGCGTGTCGTAGGCGGTGAAGCCGGCGAACACCAGGACGCCGATCACCGACACGGCGAAATGCAACGCGCTCGAGGCGAGGAAGAGGTTGACCAGCGAGGCGATGATGACGCCGATCAGCCCCATCACCAGGAAGGAGCGCATGCCCGAGAGGTCGCGTTTCGTCGTGTAGCCGTAGAGGCTGAGCCCGGCGAAGGCGGCGGCGGTGATGAAGAACACGCGCGCGATGCTGGTGCCCGTATATTGCAGGAAGATCGAGCTGATGCTGGCCCCCATGAGCGCGCAGAACACCCAGAACAGGCCCTGCGTCGCGGGCGTGCTCAGGCGGTGGACGCCGAAGCTCAGCACCAGGATGAAGGCGAGCGGCGAGAGCATCAGCACCCATTTGAGCGGCGAGAGATAGATCGCCTGCCCGAAGGCCGTCAGCGCCATCTGGCCGCCGGGCGTCTGCGCCACCGCCATGGTGAACACCAGATAGGCGACGATGCCCGTGAGCAGCACGCCCGAGGCCATGTAGTTGTAGATGCCGAGCATGTGCCTGCGCAGGCCGGCATCGAGCTCCGCCGTGCGGGTCGTGCTGCGGCCGGCGGCGCGCGCCGTCGTCCTCAGATTGTCGAAGGCCATTTGCGGTCTCCGTTAGCGTTGTCGGTACCGGGTGCCAATATCGGGGCTGCAGCCGCCCGGTTCAAGCCCCGGCGGCAGGCTGTCGGCTCCGCTCACACGTGGAAGCTTTCGCCGCAGCCGCAAGTGCCCTTGGCGTTGGGGTTTTCGAAGGTGAAGCCGGATTCGAAGATGCCTTCGCGATAGTCCATCACCGAGCCGATCAGGAACATGACCGCGGTCGGGTCGATCAGCACGGTCACGCCGTTCGACTCGATGGCTTCCTCGTAGGGTTTGCGCTCCTTGGCGTATTCGACGGAGTAGGAGAGACCGGAGCAGCCGCGCGTGCGCACGCCGACACGCAGCCCGATGGCCGGCTCTTCGGAGAGCGACATGAGGTGGCGCACCCGCTCGGCGGCGGCGTCCGTCATCCGGATCATCGGCTCTGGCATGTCCGCCTCCTTCTCCTCACCACATGTCGAGCGCGAGGCGAGCCTCCTCGCTCATCCGCTCCATCGTCCAGGCCGGCTCCCACACCAGCCGGACCTCGACCTCGCCGACGCCCTGCACGCCGGCCACGGCCTCAGCCACCATGCCCGGCATCTCGCCGGCGACCGGGCAGCCGGGCGCGGTCAAGCTCATCTCGACGCGCACGGAGCCGTCTTCCGACTGCTCCAGATCGTAAATGAGGCCGAGTTCGTAAATGTCCACCGGAATCTCGGGATCGTACACGGTCTTGAGCGCGGCGATCAGGTTCGCGGGCGGCGCAATCGGCGAGCCCGGCTCCAGCGGCGCTCCCGCCTCGGCGCGGAACTCCTGCAGCGGCTCGCCGCCCATCCACTGTTCGAAAGGCAAGGTCCCTTCCATCGTCCTTCCGTCCCCGCCTATTCCGTTGTCGCCGTCTGTTTGCCGTCGAGCGCGGCCGCGAAAGTATGCCACGGCAAGGTCGCGCATTTTACCCGCATCGGGAACTGCCGCACACCCGCCATGACCTGGAGCCGGTCCGCCTCGTCCTCGAACTCCTCCGGCACGTCCAGCGGGTCGAACGCCTCGTCCGTGCAGACGGCGTGAAACACGTCGAACAGGCGGCGCGCCTCCGCTTCGCTGCGCCCCTTCAGCAGCTCGGTCATCATCGAGGCGGACGCCGTGGTGATGGCGCAGCCGCGGCCCTGGAAGGCCACGTCATCGAGACCGCCCGTCCCGTCCAGCTTGACATAGACATGTACCCGGTCGCCGCAGAGCGGGTTGTCGCCCTTTGCCTCGCCGTCGGCGTTCTCGATGCGGCGGAAATTGCGCGGACTGCGGCCGTGGTCGAGGATCACCTCCTGGTAAAGCTCGCGCAGCTCGTTCATCGCCCGAAGATCTCCGCGACCTCGTCCAGCGCCTCGACCAGCCGGTCCACCTCGCTCTTCATGTTGTAGAGCCCGAAGGAGGCCCTGGCCGTCGCGCCGACATCGAAACGCTCCATGACGGGGAAGGCGCAGTGATGGCCGGCGCGCACCGCCACGCCCGCCCGGTCGATGATGGTGCCGATATCGTGGGGATGCGCCTGCGCCATGGTGAAGGAGACGATGGCGCCCCGCTCGCGCGCATGGCCGACGATGCGCACGCCCGGCACGGCGGCAAGGCGCTCGCGGGCATATTCGGCGACATCCGTTTCATGCGCCAGGATCGCGTCGCGCCCGACGGCCTCGATATAGTCGAGCGCCGCGCCCAGCCCGACGGCCTCGACGATGGCGGGCGTGCCGGCCTCGAATTTGTGCGGGGCGTCCTTGAAGGTGCTCTTCTCGAAGGTGACATGCGCGATCATCTCGCCGCCGCCCTGGTAGGGGGGCATGGCGTCGAGCAGCGCCTTCCGGCCCCAGAGCGCGCCGATGCCGGTCGGCCCGTAGGTCTTGTGCCCGGAGAAGCAGTAGAAATCGACATCGAGCTCCTGCACATCGACGGCCATGTGCGGCGCGGCCTGGCAACCGTCCACCATGAACAGCGCGCCCTTGTCATGCGCCATCCGCGCCATCTGCCTGATCGGCAGCACGGTGCCGATGGAGTTGGAGACATGGGTGACCGAGACGAGTTTGGTCCGCCCGTCCAGCAGCCCGGCATAGGCGTCGAGATCGACCTCGCCCGCATCGTCCACGGGGATGACGGCAAGCTCCGCGCCGGTTTCGTCGCGCAGCAATTGCCACGGCACGATGTTGGAGTGGTGCTCCAGAGTCGAGATCACGATCCGGTCGCCCGGCCCGACGTTCGTGCGGCCCCAGGTGGCGGCGACGAGGTTGAGGGCTTCCGTCGCGCCCCGCGTCCAGACGATCTCGTCGGCCTCGCGCGCATTGATGAAGCGCGCCACCGTCTCGCGGGCCGCCTCGAACCGGTCCGTGCAGGCCTGGGAGAGGAAATGCACGCCCCGGTGGACGTTGGAGTAGGTCTCCTCCATCACCTCGGTCATCGCGCGGATGACCTGGCGCGGCTTCTGGGCGCTCGCGCCCGTGTCCAGATAGACCAGCGGCTTGCCGAACACCTCGCGCGCGAGGATCGGGAAATCCTCGCGGATCGCCATCACGTCGTAATTCGGCCTGACGGTTGCGGTGCTGTCCGGGCTCATGCGCCGGCCTCCAGAAAAGCGTCGATTCGTTCTTCGACCGCCCTGCGCAGCGCGTCCTCCGGCAATTCCTCCGATATCTCGGAAAGGAACGCCCGCACGAGAAGCCCGCGGGCGGTATCGGCGGGAATGCCGCGTGTGCGCAGGTAGAACAGCGCGTCGCCGTCTATGTCGCCGGCGGTCGCGCCATGGCTGCACTGCACGTCGTCGGCATAGATTTCGAGCACGGGCTTGGCGTCGATCTCCGCCCGGCCGGAGAGCAGGAGCGCGCGGTTGAGCTGGTGGCCGTCGGTCTTCTGCGCGCCTTCGGCGACAATGATATGGCCCTGGAAGACGCCGCGCGCCTGCCCGCCGATGGCGCCTTTGTAAACCTGCCGGCTGGTCGCGCCCGCTGCGCGGTGTTCGATGCGGCTTGTGTGGTCGGCAAGCTGCCGGCCGGCGACGGCGTAGGCCCCCTTGAGGGACAACTCCGCGCCTTCGCCCAAGATGTCCGCCTCGATCTGATTGCGCGAGAGCCGCGCGCCGAAGGTGAAGACCGTGCTCTCCAGCACCGCGTCGGGGCCGAGCCGCGCGGGCATGAACCAGAGATGGTGCGCGTCCGCCCCTTCCTCCTGGAGCTTGGTATGGCGCAGCCTGCCGCCCGCCGCCACTTCGATCCCGGTCACGCCGTTGACGAAATAGGCGCCGCTCCCGAGCCCGACATGCCGCTCGACGACATGCGCCTCGCCGCCCGGCCCGACGACGATCCGGTTGCGCGACTGGGCGACCGGTCCGGTCCGGCCCGGAGCGGTCGCATGGACGATCTCGATGGGCTTTTCCCATGCGTCGCCTATGGTCAGCACATAGCCGTCGCCCGCCATGGCGGCGTTGAGCGCGACCAGCGGCTCTTCCTCCGCGTCCGCCCGGCCGTTCGGTCCGGCCCAGCGACCGACGGGGACGGTGGTGAGGTCCTCGCGCAGGAAGCCGTTGACCAGAACGATGCGCGGCCCGTCGCCGAGGAGGGGCACCGCAGCTTCCATGTCGGGCTCGGCCGGCCGAAAGCGCTGGCGCGCGAGCGGGCGCAGGCTCGTATATTTCCACGCCTCGACCCGGTTGGTCGGGAAGCCCTTCGCGGCGAAGGCGTCGAAGGCGGCATCGCGCTCCCCCGGCAGCGAGGCGCGGATGCTCTCGAACGCCTCCCGGTAGCTATCGACGCCGAGCGTCATGCGGCCTCGCTCAGGATTTCCGCGTAGCCCTTCGCTTCCAGCTCGCGCGCAAGCTCGCTGCCGCCGGAGCGGAGGATCCTGCCCTTGGCCAGCACATGCACCCGGTCCGGCACGATATGGTCCAGCAGGCGCTGGTAGTGGGTGATGATGAGCATGGCCCGGTCCGGCGAACGCAGCGCGTTCACCCCTTCCGCGACCACCTTGAGCGCGTCGATGTCGAGGCCGCTGTCGGTCTCGTCGAGGATCGCCAGGCGCGGCTCCAGGATCGCAAGCTGGAGCATTTCGTTGCGCTTCTTCTCGCCGCCGGAGAAGCCGACATTGAGCGCGCGCTTCAGCATGTCGTCGCCGATGCCGAGTGCGCGGGCCTTCTGACGGACGACGCGGAGGAACTGCATGGCGTCGAGCTCGTCCTCGCCCCGCCCGCGCCGAAGCGCATTCAGCGCCGTGCGCAGGAAGGTCATGGTGCCCACGCCCGGAATCTCGACCGGATACTGGAAGGCGAGGAAAAGGCCGGCCGCCGCGCGCTCCTCCGGCTCCAGCTCCAGCAGGTCCCGGCCGTCATAGAGCACCTCGCCGCGGTCCACCTCGTAGCCCTCGCGGCCCGAGAGCACGTAGGAGAGCGTGCTCTTGCCGGACCCGTTAGGGCCCATCACGGCATGCACCTCACCCGGGCCGACCGAGAGGCTGACGCCGTTCAGGATCGCCTGGTCCTCGACCGAGGCGTGGAGATCGCGGATTTCAAGCATCAGCCGACCGATCCTTCGAGCGAGATACCGACGAGTTTCTGGGCCTCGACCGCGAACTCCATCGGCAATTGCTGCAGCACTTCGCGGCAGAACCCGTTGACGATCAGCGCCACCGCCTCCTCCTCGCCGATGCCGCGCTGGCGGCAGTAGAAGAGCTGGTCGTCGTCGATCTTGGAGGTTGTGGCCTCGTGCTCGACGCGGGCCGAGCGGTTCTGGCTCTCGATATAGGGAAAGGTGTGCGCGCCGCATTTCGAGCCGATCAGCAGCGAGTCGCATTGCGTGTAGTTTCGGGCGCTGGTTGCGCCCGGCAGCATCTTGACGAGGCCGCGATAGGCGTTGCTCGCGCGGCCCGCCGAAATGCCCTTGGAAATCACGCGGGAGCGGGAACGCGGGCCCATATGCACCATCTTGGTGCCGGTGTCCGCCTGCTGGTAATTGTTGGTGATGGCGATGGAGTAGAACTCGCCGACCGAATCCGCGCCGTGCAGCATGCAACTCGGATATTTCCAGGTGATGGCCGAGCCGGTCTCGACCTGGGTCCAGGAAATCTTCGAGCGCGCGCCGATGCAGGCTCCCCGCTTGGTGACGAAGTTGAAAATACCGCCGACGCCGTTCTCGTCGCCCGGATACCAGTTCTGCACGGTCGAGTACTTGATCTCGGCATCGTCCAGCGCCACCAGTTCGACCACGGCCGCGTGAAGCTGGTGCTCGTCGCGCATCGGCGCGGTGCAGCCCTCCAGGTAGCTCACATAGGAGGAATCTTCGGCGATGATGAGCGTGCGCTCGAACTGCCCGGTATTGGCCGCATTGATGCGGAAATAGGTGGACAGCTCCATCGGGCAGCGCACGCCCTTCGGCACGAACACGAAGGACCCGTCCGTAAAGACGGCGGAGTTGAGCGTGGCGAAGAAATTATCCGTGTAGGGCACCACCGAGCCCAGATATTTCCGCACCAGGTCGGGATGGTTCTGTACCGCTTCGGAGATCGGGCAGAAGATGACGCCGTGCTCCTCCAGCTTCGCCTTGAAGGTGGTGGCGACCGAGACGCTGTCGAATACGGCGTCCACCGCCACGCCCGCCAGCATTTCCTGCTCGCGGAGCGGGATGCCGAGCTTGTCGTAGGTGGCCAGCAGTTCGGGGTCCACCTCGTCGAGCGATTTCGGTCCTTCCTTCTGCTTCGGCGCGGAGTAGTAGTAGGCGTCCTGGTAGTCGATCATCGGGATGCCGAGCTTCGCCCAGTTCGGCTCGGTCATGGTCTGCCAGTGGCGGAAGGCCTCAAGGCGCCATTCCAGCAGCCATTCCGGCTCGTCCTTGATGGCGGAGATGAAGCGCACGATGTCCTCGTTCAGCCCCTTGGGGGCCTGCTCGGACTCGATATCGGTGACGAAGCCGTATTTGTAGCGGTCGCCGAGCGAGCGGACCTGTTCGACGGTTTCGGCGGCAACCCGGCTCATGGACGCAGCTCCTCGGGCTCGAAACGCGAGAAATCCCGCATCGGGGCCAGCATGTCGGCGAGCGTCACCTCCTCCAGCGCATCCCTGACGGCGTTGTTGATCCGGTCCCAGGAGCCGCGCAGCAGGCAAGTCGCCTCTATGGCGCAGTCGCCGCCGTCCACGCAGGCGGTGAGCGCCACCGGCCCGTCCACCGCCAGCACGATCTCGGCGACGGAAATATCTTCCGCCGGACGGTCGGCCGTGTAACCGCCATGCGCCCCCCGGACCGAGGCCACCAGCCCGGCATGGGCCAGCGCCTTCAGCACCTGGGACACGGTGGAGGCGGCAAGGCCCGTCGCCTCGGCGACCTCGCTCGCCGACCGCGGCCGTTCCGGCCGGGACGCCAATTGCCCCAGAACGACGACGGCGTAGTCGTTCATCCGGCTCAGTCTCAGCATCGCCTCAATCCGTAGTCATTCACTCCGGATTAGAAACTGTACCGGAACGATACGGATTTCAAGTCCCGCGCGCCCTGCGCGACGGAATGCCCGTGCCCTTGTCCTCCGCCGCCGCTATAAGGGCCGGCATGGAACCGTCCCCGGCCATTCCGAAGCCCGCCGCCAGTGTGCTCATCCTGCGCGACGGGCCGGACGGCCTCGAAGTCTTCATGGTGCTGCGCAGCCCGGAACTCGACTTTTCTTCGGGCGCGCTGGTCTTTCCGGGCGGCAAGGTCGATCCGGAAGATGGGGATCCCGCGCTCGCTGCGCGCGCCACCGGGCGCTTTGGCGAGAGGGCGAGGGCGCACCGCATCGCGGCCGTGCGCGAGGCGTTCGAGGAGACGGGCGTGCTGCTGGCTCGGCGCGCGGAGACGATGCTGCCGCCGGAAGACACCGGGCGGATCGTGGCGCGCTGGCGGGCCGGCGTGCATGACGGCAGCGTGCTCTTTGACAGCTTCCTCGAAGCCGAGGACCTTGTCGCGGACACGGCGGCGCTCTGCCATTGCGCGCACTGGATCACGCCCGAGCACTCGGCCCGGCGCTTCGACGTGCATTTCTATCTGGCCGCCCTGCCGCCGGGCCAGGACGGCAGCCATGACGGCTCCGAATCCGTGGACTCTCTCTGGATCCGGCCGGAGACCGCGCTTCGCGACGCGGCCGAGGGGAACCGGCCGATCATGTTCCCGACCCGCGCCATCCTCTCCCGGCTGGCACGGTCCGGCACTGTGGCCGACGCGCTGAGGCGTGCGGAGGCCGAACCTGTGGAAACGGTGATGACGCGCGTCACCGCCACGCCGGGCGGGCGGGTGCTGCGCATTCCCCGCAGCGCCGGCTACCCGATGTCAGAACTCGCGCTCGACGGCTAGAAAGGCGGCCTTAGCCCCATGTTCGATCTCAGCGACAGAACCGCGCTGGTCACCGGCGCATCGGGCGGCATCGGCGCGGCGATCGCCCGGGCGCTCGCCGCGCAGGGCGCTCGCGTCGGGCTGTCCGGCACCCGTGAGGCGGCGCTCGAGGCGCTGGCGGGCGAGCTCGACGGCGCGGCCGTGCTGCCCTGCAACCTCAGCGACAGCGAGGCGGCGGACGGCCTGGTTGCGCGGGCGGAAGAGGCGCTCGGCCCCCTCGACATCCTAGTCAGCAATGCCGGCGTCACGCGCGACGGCCTCTTCCTGCGCATGCGCGACAAGGACTGGCAGACCGTGCTCGACATCAACCTGACGGCGGGCTTCCGACTCGCCCGTTCCGCGCTGCGCGGCATGATGCGCCGCCGGCGCGGGCGCATTATCGCGGTCTCCTCCGTGGTTGGCGTCACCGGCAATCCGGGCCAGGCCAATTACGCGGCCTCCAAGGCCGGCATGATCGGCATGACCAAGGCCGTCGCCGCCGAGGTCGCGGGGCGGGGCGTGACGGTCAATTGCATCGCGCCCGGCTTCATCGACACCGCCATGACGCAGGACCTGAACGAGAAGCAGCGGGCCGATGCGCTCATACGGGTGCCGGCCGGTCGTTTCGGCCTGCCCGAGGACGTCGCCGCGGCGGCCGTGTTCTTGGCGAGCGAGGAGGCGGCCTATGTCACCGGCCAGACGCTGCATGTGAACGGCGGCATGGCGATGATATGATGCCGCTCTGGCCCGCCCTTGCGGGCTGTGCTAAGAGCCTTGCCCCCGTGCCGGGGCCTGGAAGCCGCAGCGGCGGGCCTGCATGAACAGTCCAGAAGGGAGGGGATTGAATGAGCGATATCGCCGATCGCGTGAAGAAAATCGTCGTGGAGCATCTCGGCGTGGACGAGGGCAAGGTCGTTGAAGGGGCGAGTTTCATCGACGACCTGGGCGCCGACAGCCTCGACACGGTCGAGCTGGTGATGGCGTTCGAAGAGGAATTCGGCGTCGAGATACCCGACGATGCGGCAGAGAAGATCGTGACGGTCAAGAACGCGATCGACTATATCAACGAGAACGCCTGACGCGGCCGCGGGGGTAACGGCATGCGCCGCGTGGTGGTCACCGGGATGGGTCTGGTTTCGCCGATGGGAATCGGCGTCGAGCCCTCTTGGAAGAGGCTGATCGAGAGCGAATCCGGAATCGGCCCCATAGACACTTTCGATGTGTCCGACCTGCCTTGCCGCATCGCCGCCTACCTGCCGGCAGGAAGCCGCGAGGACGGCCGCTGGGACCCGGAAGAGTGGATGCCCGCCAGGGACCGGCGCAAGCTCGACCCGTTCATCATCTATGGCGTGGTGGCGGCCGACCAGGCGGTCGGGGATGCGGGCTGGGAGCCGGAGGACGAGGAGGGCCGGAACCGCACCGGCGTCATGATCGGCTCCGGCATCGGCGGCCTGCAGACCATCCACGACGCCTCGATCCTGCTGCAGGAACGCGGCCCCCGGCGCATCAGCCCCTTCTTCATCCCGTCCGCGCTTATCAACCTCGTCTCCGGGCAGGTCTCGATCAGATACGGCTTCAAGGGCCCCAACCATTCGGTGGTCACCGCCTGCGCGACCGCGGCGCACGCCATCGGCGATGCGGCCCGGCTGATCGCGCTGGACGACGCCGATGTCATGGTTGCGGGCGGAGCGGAAGCCGCGATCTGCCGCCTCGGCATCGCCGGGTTCGCCGCCTCTCGGGCGCTTTCGACGAATTTCAACGACGAGCCCGAGCGCGCCTCCCGGCCGTGGGACAAGGCGCGCGACGGTTTCGTCATGGGCGAGGGCGCGGGCTGCATCGTGCTGGGATGGGGTCGGAGCTGGACGACATGTACGAGTCCTGGCAGTTCTTCCGCACGTTCGTGTCCAACGTGGAGATGACCCTGTTCAAGACCGACCTGGCCATCGCCCGCCACTACGTGGCCACACTGGTCGATCCCGCCCTGCACTGCCACTTCGACGCGGTGTGCGCCGAGTACGACCGGACGGTGGCCGAAGTCACCTCGCACACCGGCCGTGGACTGCTCGAGGACCTCGCCATCCTGCGCCGCACGGTGGCGGGGAGTGACGACTATCTCGACCAGAGCAACGTGG
>JAPOZD010000409.1 GCA_026706245.1 Alphaproteobacteria bacterium | reverse complement strand
ACACGCGCCCGCGCCCGCACGCAAATGCGCGCGATAAAGGGTCGCTCCGATGCCGGGCCGCGTCTGTCGAACGCGAGCCGCACGAAAGGAGCCGCCGCACCCCATGCCCATCATCCAACCTGCCGTCGCCCTCTCCACCCGCCAGGAAGCCTTCTGCCGCCACTACGCCGCTTCCGGCAATGCCGCCGACGCCGCAAGACAGACCGCTGATCGGGAATTCGTCCCCGACCATGACATTTCATGACATCCCATGACACCGCGCGAAGGGGCCCGCCCCTTTTCGTCGTCCCGGACGGTGCGGAGCACCGATCCGGGACCTCGGGCAGCGTTGCTCCGGCCGCGCGAGGCCCCGGCTCAAGGCCGGGGCGACGAAAAGGGGGCCGGGGCGACGAGTGGGGCGCAAAGCCGGCAGCCGTCCAGCTTGCGGCAGGCGGTTCAGGCGGAACGAATCGTGCTCTGGCGGCGCCGCCCGGCAAGGTGGCGGGCGACGCTGCGGGCGTCGTCGCCGACGCCCCAGAGGATGCCGGACTTGCGCGATGTCATCCAGTTGAGGCCGGTGAAATAGAGGCCGGGCCACGCGCTCACCCCGCCCGGCGCGACGGGATAGCCGGCCTCGTCCAGCACCGGGGCCTCGATCCAGGAGAAGTCGTAGCGGTAGCCCGCGGCCCACACCGCGCTCGCAATGCTCGCCCCGGCAAGGTCGAGCTCCCGCAGCACTTCCGGCATGGCCCCGTCCCCGGGCGGGCCGCCTGCAAGCTCTTCGGCCGTCGGCGGCGGCGCGTCGATGCCCTGCTCCCGGATATGCCGGTCGAATTCGGCGGTGATCCGCTCGCAGAACCCGTCCGCAAAGCGCATTTCGTCATGCAGCCCGCCGTCGAAGCGCGCCCGCTCGCCGTCGCAGCCGACCAGCCGGCCGAGCAGGCGGATGCCGCGCCGGTGGAAGTCGTGCAGGCTGAGCGTGCGGCCGCCATCGCGGCCGGTCAGGTGCGGGTCCGCCCGGAAGCGCAGCCGGGGGCTTTCCAGCATGGCCGGGGTGCGGTCGAGATAGCCCATGTCGCGCTGCCAGGCGATGCAGTCCCGGCCCCGCCAGCGCCTCGGCAGGCGCCCGGCCCGGCCGACGCACAGCCAGACATCGCGGCCTGCCTCGTGCAGCTCCTCGGCGATCTGGCAGCCCGTCTGTCCGGCGCCCACGACCATGACGCCGCCCGGCGCCAGCATGCCGGGGCGCTTGTAGCCGTCGGCGGCAGTCTGCTTCACGCGGCCGGGCAGGCGTTCGGCAACCGGCGGGATGTGCGGCGCCTGGTAGGTGCCGGTCGCCACGACGACATTCTCCGCCCGCCAGACCCCGGCACCGGTCTCGACCGCGAAACCGTCCCCATCCGGCCGCACCGCCCGCACCTCGACCCCGCAGCGGAGCGGCGCGTCGAAGGACTCCGCCCAGCGCTCGAAATGGCCCACAAGCTCGTCGCGGGACAGGAAGCCGTCCGGGTCGCCGCCCGCATATTCCGCGCCCGGAAGCGCGATCGACCAGTTGGGGGTGACGGTGCAGAACGAGTCCCACCGGCGCTCGCGCCAGCTCGCCGCGACGGCGGACCGCTCCAGCACGGCATGGCCGATGCCGAGCCGGGTGAGGAACCAGCTGACCGCGAGGCCGCCCTGTCCGGCCCCGATGACGACGGCCTCGAGGCGCGGCTCGTCCGCCGCCACCGTTCCGGCTACTCGCCCGCGCTGAACTTGACGAAGTCGAGCGGCGGCGGGTCCTTGCCCGCATGCGAGAGCATGTGGTGGGTCTGCCCGCGATGGTGGATCTGGTGCTGGAACAGGTTGGTGAGGCAGCGCCGGAGCGGCAGGCTGAAATATTCCCCGGTCTCGACCGTGTCGAAGGAGAGCGTGCCCTCGAGCGCGGCCGGGTCCAGCCCGTCCGCGAAGCCGACATACCAGCGGTCCTGCTCCGCATGGGCGGCGCGGAGCGGCTCGAATTCCCCGTAGAGGATTTCGTCGAGGCGCGTGAAGGTGGTCGGCTTCTTCTCGAGCCGCTCGCGATAGATGAGGTCGGAGAGAAGGATATGGTTCAGGGTCGCGTGGATCGAGCGGAAGAAGCCCCGCCGGTCCTGAATGCGCTCCTCGTGCGAAAGTTCGGCGCAGGCCGCATACAGCCGCTCATTGGCCCAGGCGTTGTAGCGCGCGGCGGTAGGAAGATCGACAAGCATGGGGAACAGGCCTTCCATCTCCGGTTTGGAGGATATCGGCCTGCCTGTTAGCATGAAAACGGCACAATGCCATTATCCTCCGGCGGCAGGAGGGATCCATGTTGCGTGCGCTGATCCTGACACTGGCGTTCGTCGGCCTATCCGGCGCCGCGCTTGCCGGGCCCGAGGGGACATGGCTCACCGAAGGCGGCAAGTCGCATGTCGAAATCCGCCTGTGCGGCGACGAGTATTGCGGCAGGCTGGTGTGGCTTCGCGAGCCGAATAACGAGGACGGCTCGGTCAAGCTCGACGAGAACAACAAGGACGAGGCGCTGCGCTCCCGGACCATCGTGGGGATCGAGCTCCTGACCGGCTTCGCAGCAGGCGGCGACGGGCCGTGGAAAGGCGGGCGCATCTACAACCCCGAGAACGGCAAGACCTACCGCTCGAACCTCCGGCTGAAAGACGCCGGCACATTGCGGGTGAGCGGCTGCGTGTTCATTTTCTGCGAAACCCAGATCTGGACCCGGGTCGAGTAGGCCGCGCCGGTCCCGCTCCGGCTCCCGGAATCCTCCATTGTTCGATACGCCCAAGAAACAGGCGATGAAACATCTGTTGGCAGCCGCGTTCCTGCTTCCGGCCCTCCACGCCGCCGCGGCGGAGCCTGCGGGCTTCCGGAGCGTAACCGTCCCGGCGGCGCATCACGGGCGCGGGATGACCGGCGCGCTCTTTTATCCCTCCGCAGGCGGCGGCGAAGCGGTTTCCTTCGGCGAGAACAGCGTCTTCCACGGCACGCGGGTGCTCGGCCGCGCGCGGATGGCGGAGGGCCCTTTTCCCGTGGTGCTGGCAAGCCACGGCCTCGGCGGCCATATCGGCGCGCTGGGCTGGCTCACCGCCGGCCTCGCCGGGGCGGGCGCACTGGTCATCTCCGTCAATCACCCCAACAGCACACGGGAGGACTTCGACCTCCAGGAAGGGCTGAAGCACTGGACGCGGGTGCAGGACCTCCGGGCCGCCCTCGACTGGCTCGCCGCCCGCCCGGAGCTTGCCGCGCATGCCGACTTCTCCCGCATCTACGCGGTCGGCTTCTCCGCCGGCGGCTGGACGGCGCTCTCCCTCGGGGGCGCTCGCGCCGATCTGGAAGGCTACGGCGCCCGTTGTGAGACCGCGCCGCCCTCGCCCTGGCAATGCGCGGACCTGACGCGGCGCGGCGCCGACCTCACCGCCTATTCGGCGGAGGAGTGGAATGCCGGGCGCAAGGACGACCGCGTCCGCGCCGTCGCCGCCATCGACCCGGCGCTCACCTGGGGCCTCGGGCCGGCGCATGTCCGCGACCTGGTGGACCGGGTGCTGCTGATCGGCCTCGGCGCGGCGGAGACGCGGCTGCCGGCGACCGATTTCAGCGAGACGGGGAGCGGGTTCGCCGCCCTTGTCCCCGGCGCCCAAATCGAGACCATGACCCCGGCGGCGCATTTCTCGGCCCTCCCGCCCTGCAAGCCGGAAGGGTCGGCAATCCTGGCCGCCGAGAACGACGACCCGGTCTGCGACGATCCGCCAGGCACGGACCGCGCGGCGCTGCACCAGCGCATCGTCGCCCGAATCGCAGCCTTGCTTGGTCTGTAGAGCGGCCGTGCCCGCCCTACATGCGGAAGACGCCGAAGGCGCCGCGTTCTATGGGGGCGTTGAGGGCGGCGGAAATGGCGAGCGCGAGGACCATGCGGGTCTGGGGCGGGTCGATCACCCCGTCGTCCCAGAGCCGGGCCGAGCCGTAATAGGGGTGCCCCTGGGTCTCGTACTGGTCGAGGATCGGCTGGCGGAAGGCGGCCTCCTCCTCGTCCGGCCAGTCGCGCCCGTCGCGGGCGAGCGCATCGCGGCGCACGGTCGCGAGCACCGTCGCCGCCTGTTCCGCGCCCATCACCGAGACGCGCGCATTCGGCCAGGTGAAGAGGAAGCGCGGCCCGTAGGCGCGCCCGCACATGGCGTAGTTGCCCGCGCCGAAGCTGTTGCCGATGACGACGGTGAATTTCGGCACCCGCGCGCAGGCGACCGCATGGACCATCTTGGCGCCGTCGCGCGCGATGCCGCCCGACTCGTATTTCCGCCCGACCATGAAGCCGGTGATGTTCTGCAGGAACACCAGCGGGATGCCGCGCTGGGCGCAGAGCTCGATGAAGTGGGCGCCCTTCTGCGAGGACTCCGAAAACAGGATGCCGTTATTGGCGACGATGCCGACCGGATAGCCGCCGATATGCGCGAAGCCGGTGACGAGCGTGGTGCCGTAGAGCGCCTTGAACTCGTCGAGCCGGCTGCCGTCCACGATCCGCGCAATGACCTCGCGCACGTCGTAGGGCGTCTTCCAGTCCGGCGGCACGATGCCGTAAATCTCTTCGGGATCGTATAGCGGCTCCTCCGGCTCGCGCAGGTCGAGCTCCGGGCGCTTCACGCTGTTCAGGTAGCCGAGCGCGGTGCGCGCGAGCGCGAGCGCGTGGTCGTCGTCCAGGGCGTAATGGTCGGTCACGCCGGAGATGCGGGAATGGACGTCCGCCCCGCCCAGCTCCTCCGCGCTCACAATCTCGCCGGTGGCGGCCTTCACCAGCGGCGGGCCGCCGAGGAAGATCGTGCCCTGGCCCTTCACGATCACCGCCTCGTCGGACATGGCCGGCACATAGGCCCCGCCCGCGGTGCAGGAGCCCATCACCACGGCGATCTGCGGGATTCCCTCCGCCGACATGGTCGCCTGGTTGTAGAAGATGCGTCCGAAATGGGTCGCGTCCGGGAACACCTCGTCCTGCTGGGGCAGGTTGGCGCCGCCGGAATCCACCAGATAGACGCAGGGCAGCCGGTTCTCGCGCGCGACCTGCTGGGCGCGGAGGTGCTTCTTGACCGTCAGCGGGTAGTAGGTGCCGCCCTTGACGGTGGCGTCATTGGCGACGACGACGCATTCGCGCCCGTGTACGCGCCCGATGCCGGTGACGATGCCGGCCGAGGGGATGTCGTCCTCATAGACGCCCCAGGCGGCGAGCTGGGAGAGCTCCAGGAAGGGCGAGCCGGGGTCGAACAGGCCGCGCACCCGGTCGCGGGGCAAGAGCTTGCCGCGCGCCAGATGGCGCTGGCGGGCTCGTTCGCCGCCGCCTTCCTGCACCCTGGCCACGGTCTCGCGCAGGTCGGCCGCGAGCGCCTGCATCGCGTCTGCATTGGCGCGGAACTCCCGTCCCCGCGTCCGTAGTCTGCTTTCGATAACGCCCATGGCGCCCGCTGCTCCCCCCGGGCGCCCCGGCCGGTCAGGCGGCCTCGTCGGCCTCGTCGCTGCGCGCGGAGCGGGTATAGGCCCTGTCGCAATGCTCGGCGCAATAGGGTTTGCCCGGTTCCGCCTCCGCGCCGCAGAAGCGGAAATCGTCGTCCTGCGGGTCCCCGAACGGCCAGTGGCAGACCGCCTTGCCGACCGCGGCGAGGCGCACGGGGCGCGGCATTGGCGGCGGCGAGGCCGGCAGCCGGCGGATCGGCGAGGGGCGGGGCGCCAGGCCCGAGCGGTGCGCCTTGCCGACCACCGCATTCTTGGACACGCCGAGGCGGCGGCCGATCTCCGCCGTGCTGGCGCCGGTTGCCCAGAGTTTGCGCAACTCGGAAACCCGTTCCAACGTCCAGGTCATCTGTTCCGTCCCGACACTGCGATTGATAGTGGTCATCATGCTGACACATACTATATCCTGTATTTCCGCGCAAGCCTTTCCGCGCTTGTAATTGAGTGTCGGCAGGGGGCGCCGGCGGTTTCGGGCTGGCGTTTTTCCCTGGAAGCCGCTATATTGCGCGGACGGTTTCGACGGCGGGCTGCGAAGAGGAAGCGGTTCGCCGAAGGGCGATGATGGAGCTTCGAGGGTCATGTCGGACCATTGGTCTCCGGAGGAGTTGCCGTGGGAGGCGTTCGATCCCGAGCGGGTCGAGCCGCGCCTCGTCCCGCTCGTCAAGGCGGCCAGCATGGTCGAGTCCAACGGACGCGACTATGCCGCTTACCTGAACCGCGTGTTCGCGGATGACGGGTATGTCTGCGACATGATGAACGGCTGGGCGCATGAGGAAGTCCAGCACGGCGTTGTGCTCGGCCGCTGGGCGAAGCTGGCCGACCCCTCCTTCGACTACGACGCCGCGCTAGCGCGCTTCCGCGCCGGCTATTCGATCCAGACCGATGTCGATGCCTCGGTCCGGGGCTCGCGGACGGGCGAGCTGATCGCGCGCTGCATGGTCGAGGTCGGCACCTCCTCCTTCTATTCGGCGCTCGCCGACCGGACCGACGAGCCGCTGCTCAAGGAGATCTGCAGGCGCATCGCGGCGGACGAGCTGCGCCATTACGCGCTCTTCTACCGGACGATGAAACGCTACCTGGAAACCGAGCGCCTGAACCGGCTCGAACGCATCCGCATCGCCTTCCTGCGCGTGCTGGAGACCGAGGACGACGAGCTCGCCTATGCCTGGTTCGCCGCCAATGCAGAAGGCGGGCGGCGCTACGACCGCAGGCAGTCCAGCCGCGCCTATATGCGGGAGCATTACGCCCTCTACCGGCCGCACCATGCCCGGCGGGGCATGACGATGATCTTCAAGGCGGTCGGGCTGAAGCCCACCGGCCGGCTCTCGCGGGCGATGAGCGCGCTTGCGATAACTCTGATAAGCTTCCGCGCCCGGTGGTTGGCCCTCGCCTGACCGCCTTCCCGTTTCCCTTGCCGGAAGGACCGCGCCCCATGTCCGATCTGCCGAAGTCCGTCTCGATCTCCGAGGAAGGCCCGCGCGAGGGCTTCCAGATCGAGCCCGGCCCCATCCCCACGGCCCGGAAGATCGAGCTGATCGACGCGCTCTCCGAGACGGGGCTCAGGCGCATCCAGGTCGCCTCCTTCGTCAGCCCGAGGCATGTGCCCGGCTGGGCGGACGCGGACGAGGTGGTGGAGGGCTTCCGGCGCGAGCCGGGCGTGGCCTATTCCGTGCTGTGGCTGAACGAGCAGGGCCTCGACCGGGCGCTCGGCAAGGAGGGCATCGAGATGCAGGGGTCGATCTCGACCTCCGCCTCCGAGACCTTCATGGGCAAGAACACCAATCGCGGCTATGAGCGCAACCGCGAGGTGCAGAAGAACCAGATCGACACCTATCTCGCCCACGGCATGCCGGTGCGCAAGGCGTCGGTCATGGCCGCCTTCGGCTGCAATTTCGAGGGCGGGGTCCCGGTCTCGAAGGTGCTGGAGGCGGTCCGCGACCTGATGGAAATCGCGGCGGAGAAGGGTGTGGAGATCGGCACGCTCTCGCTCGCCGACACGATGGGCTGGGCGCAGCCGGCCTCGATCAGGGCGGTCGTGGGCGCGGTGCGCGAGGAATGGCCGGACCAGGAGATCGCGCTCCACCTGCACGACACGCGCGGCATGGGCATCGCCAACGCCTATGCCGGGCTCGAGATGGGGGTGACGAAGTTCGACAGCTCCGTTGCGGGCCTCGGCGGCTGCCCCTTCGCCGCCCACAAGGGCGCGGCCGGCAATGTCTGCACGGAGGACCTCGTCTTCCTCTGCGAGGAAATGGGCATCGACACGGGCGTGGACCTTGACGGGCTGATCGAATGCGCGCGGCTCGCCGAGGACATTGTCGGCCACCCGCTGCCGGGCTCGGTCATGCATGGCGGCTCGCTCTCCCGCTTCCGCGAGGCCCGCGCCTGACGGCGGGCTGCCGGACCGGAGGGCCCCGGATTGGACCATATCGAGCGGGTCGAGGAGGAATTCACCCGGCAGGCGGAGACCTTCGACGCCTATGCCGCGAAGGCCGGCGGCGACGCGGTCACGACGATGATCTGCGACGCGGCCGGCGCGGCCGGTGCAGGCCGGGTTCTCGATGTGGCCTGCGGACCGGGCGCCGTGACCGCCGCACTCGCCGTCCGGGCGCGGGAGGCCGTCGGGCTCGACGCCGTGCCGGCCATGCTGGAACAGGCGCACAGGCGCGCGGAGGAGGCAGGCCTTTCCAATCTGCGGTTCGAGCGGGGGAGGGCGGAGGCGCTGCCCTTCGAGACGGCGTCCTTCGATGCGGTCGTGACCCGGATAGCCCTGCATCACTGCGTGGACCCGGCCCTTGTGCTGGCCGAGATGTTCCGCGTGCTGCGGCCCGGCGGCAGGGCCGTGATCGTCGATGTCGTCGTGTCCGAGGATACGGAGAAGGCCCGGCTGCAGAACGCGCTCGAGATCGTCCGCGACCCCTCGCATGTCCGCATGCTGCCGCTCAGCGAATTGAAGGCGTCCGTCGAAGGATGCGGCTTCCGGATCGAGTCCGAAACCGTCTGGGATACGCCGCGCGAATTCGAGCAGTGGATGGGCATCGTCAACGACCCGCAGCGCGCGGGGCCGTTGCGCGTGATTGCGCGCGCGCTGGCCGAGGAAGGCCGCGACGCCGGGATGGGGCTCGCGATCCGCGACGGTGGCATCGTCTTCTTCCATCGCTGGGCCCTCATTGCGGCGGACAAGCCGGAGCCTCTCCGCTAAACCGCCCTCGGGCCTTATAGTCGAAGCCCGAACCCGCAAACGTCCCCGACCCGGAGGAACCAGCCCCATGACCGCGCCCATCGACGCCCACAAGGTCCTGATGACCGGCGAGAACTCCTTCATCCGCATGAGCCATGACGGCGGCGGAACGATGTCCGACCGCACCAGCCACTGGCGGGTGCTCTGGTGCCCCGCCGGCGCGGGTCATGCGCTCTTCATGCAGGGGGAGTTGACCAGCGGCGAGGTCCGCATCTACAGCGACGACATTGCCGTCGCCCGCTGGCTGCAGCGCACCATCGAGACCTTGCTGCATCCGCCCTTCGCCGACGAGTCGGTGCCGGTGCTGCCGGCGGTCTTCACCCGCGAGGGCGACCCGCGCGCCGCCACGGTGGAGACGGTCGAGTCGGACGAGGACATCGTCCGCATGACCTGGTATGACGCGCTTGAGCCCTTCATCCTGAACGGGCCGCCCGGCACCGCCGGCCGGCCGATCGGCGTGCTCTCGACCTTCATCCCCCACGCCTCGGCCCAGCTTTCGCTGAACGGCCGGATCGCGACCGGCGCGCCCTGGCTCGAAAAGCGCGGCGAGCACCAGTCCTCGAGCGCCGTGCTCGCCTGGTCCGAGTCCTGGCTCCAGCCGCGGGAGTGACGCTGCAGGGGCGAAACAGCCTGCGCCGGGGAGACAGGGAATGCCGGCCTTTTCCTTCGCGCTGGAAGACACTGCGGAATTCGTCCGCAACAACCCGGACGACCTCGACGGCATCTACCGCAAGATCGTCCACGAGGTCCCGAGGTTCCTCATGGCCGTCGAGCCGGCGCGGCGGGCGGCGGTGCTCGAAGCGGCGCCGTCGCTGACCGGGACGCGGTGGGATGCGCTGCTCGCCGGCCTCGCGGAGCATCTGGCGGGGCTGCACGGGCTGGAAGTGCCGGCCTGGTGCGACGAGCCGGAGCGGTTCGTCGATCCGCCCTGGGTCGCGGTTGCGGCCGTCGGCAGCCGCTCCGTGGTTCGGGCCCCGGCGGCCTTCCTGCGCCACGGCGCCCTGCCGGACCCCATGGATCTGGACGCGCGCGGCGGTGAGCCGGAGCCCTGGTAGGCGCGTCCATGCCGGAGTTCGGACGCGCGGAAATCCGGGACGCTCTCGACGAGTTGTCGGAAGCGCTCGCGCGGGACCGGCGGCGGGCCCATATCCACATGGTGGGCGGAGGCGCCATGATCATGCTCTACGGGCGGCGCACCCTCACCGGCGATATCGACGTCGCCATCGCGGAAGGGCACGGGCCGGTGCTCGACGCCGTCCGCAGGATCGCCATGCGCCGCGGCTGGCCCATGACCTGGTTGGACGAACAGGCGTCGATGTACCGGCCGCAAGCCGCCGATCCCGCGCCGCGGCCGCTCTATTCATCGCCGTCCCTCACCGTCATGGGGGCGTCGCCGGAATACATGCTTGCGATGAAGCTCCAGGCCGCCCGCGGCGCGGATGCCGGGGACTTGCGTCTGTTGCTGGAATTGTGCGGCGTCTCGGCCCCGGAGGACGCTTTGGCCATTCACGACAAGCTGTTTCCCGACAGGCCGGTGGGCGACAGGCAGCGGCGTTTCCTCGCCATGGTCCTGGCGGCGGGCGGGACGGACCCGGAGGAAGGCCCCGCCGATACGCCACCGGACGGCTGACCGCCGCCGCCCGCCGCCCCGCTATCCGAGCGCGGTGCGGGCGCCGGTCTCGAACTCGATTGCGGCCAGGTCGTCGCCGGCGATGGCGCGCTCGAAGGCGGCGAGGCGCTTGTAGATCGACATCAGCTCCACGATCGTCGTCCAGGAGTTGACCAGGAACTGGAACGAGTTCTCCACCCGGCCGAAGGCGCGCACGATCTGCTGCATCACGCCGAGCGTGAAGCCGGCCGAGACGATGGTCGGCCCGAGCGCGACATAGGGCAGCATCACGCCGGCCTGGAGATAGCCGTAGCGCACGATGTTGAAATAGAGGTAGTTGAGGTAGAGGCGGAAATAGTTGCGCCGGACATTGGCGAACAGCTCGCCCAGCGTCGGCGGCTCGGCCCGGTCCTCCCGGTCCTCGCCCATGACCAGCTCCTTGCGGAAGGCGGCCTCGACGCGCTGGTTGCGGAACTCCAGCCCCGGCAGCCGGTAGCCGGCGAGCGCCAGGATGCCGGTGCCGAACACCGACCAGAACAGCGCCACCCAGACCAGCGCCTGGCCGACCTCGCCGAAGACGGGGATTTCCTTGATGTGGGTCGAAAGCGCCCAGAGGATCGGCAGGAAGGCAATCAGCGTCATCACCGCGTCGATGAAGCGCACGCCGAGCGACTCCATGATGCCGGCGAAGCGCATGGCGTCTTCCTGCACCCGCTGCGAGGCGCCCTCGATATGCCGCACCTGCCCCCAGAGCCGGACATAGCGGTCGTTCATCGCGGTGCGCCAGCGGAACACGAAATGGCTGGTGAAGAAGTGGTTCAGCACGGCGGTGGTGATGAACACCATGGCGATGGCGAGGAAGGTGGCGAGCTGGCCGTAATAGTCCTCCGCCGTGACGGCGCCCGGCTCCGCCAGCGCCTTCTGGATGATGTCGTAGAAGGTCCGGAACCATTCGTTGATCATCACGTCGAGCTGCACCTGGAACCAGGTGACGAAGACGATCAGCGCCGAGCCCGCCACCGACCAGCGCGACCAGGGGTGCGGGCGGAACCGCATCCAGAAGAGCGCGAAGGCGGCATAGGCGAGGAAGGAGTAGAGATAGAGCCAGACGGTGCGCTCCCCGATGCCGAACAGCCCCGAAAGCCCGCTCGGGTCGCCCCAGTCCGCAGCAACGAAATACCAGAACAGCAGCGCGGCGAACGCCCACGCCACCGCCGAAATGCCGAACGCGCGCGGGCTCGGGAAGAAACAGCCGAACATGGGGGAACTCCCTTGTTTCCGGGCGGCCGGCCCCGGCGGGCGCGGGAGCGCCCCGGTCCGGCGGCGGGAACGGACCCGGCGGCTATAGCAAATTCAGCGGGCGGGCGGACCCATGGCGGCCTCTCGCAGGACTCATGCCAGCGGCTACAGATACGAGCCGATAAGCCCTTCCCGTCGTCCCGGACGGCGCGCCAGCGTCGATCCGGGACCTTTCTCGGCTGGCCGTTACTCCCTGCGGCGCGAGGCCCCGGCTCGGGGGCCGGGGTGACGAAAGGGGTGCGGAGCCCGGAGTAGCCGGATTGGCAAGCGTGCCGGATACAAGGCCAAATGAAATGTGTGAATCCGGTAGGGCCCGGAGGCCGGGGCGACGGTGGAGCGGCGCCGCCATCGGTTCCGATCGACGACCGCCGGCATTACATTCCGCATCGACCGGGAAACGGGCGAAATCGTCGATCTCGACTATGAGGATTACCATTGAGAGGCAGGGAGGCAGGCATGGCTGAAGCTCAGGGCATCCGCATGAAGAATCCCGTCCACCCCGGCGGGTTCGTCAAGAGCGAGGTCATCGAGCCCCTGGAGCTCTCGGTGACGGGGGCGGCCAGGGCGCTCGGCGTGACGCGGGCCGCGCTGTCCGCCGTGCTGAACGAGCGCGCGCGCCTGTCGCCGGAAATGGCGCTGCGCATCGAAAAGGCTTTCGGCGTGTCGATGGACACGTTCATGCGGATGCAGAACAGCTACGATATCGCCCGGACCCGCATGAGGGCTGAAGAGATCGAGGTCACGCTTTTCGAGGGTTAGGGCACGGTCCGAACCGGCCCTCCTGTCCTCGCCTCCGGGCGGGTAAGCCGAGGTCTCGACGCCCGTATTGCGCCTTTATCACGCCTTGCCGGAACGCGCGCCAGGCTCTTACCCCACTCCCCGGGACACGATCATCGTCACCCGGACGGAGCGGAAATCCGGGGCGGTGGTTTCGGGTCCGGACCGGAAGGGGCTTCTGCCGGAGCGGGGTCTCTGCGAGCGCCCGCGCGGTGGACTCCGTTCGCGGGGCTTGCTAGAGCGTTTCGGCATGGACGGAACCGTTCCTGTCTCCCTCATTGCCGGCCGCGGCGCCTTGGGCGCCTTGCCGCCTTGCGCGACCGGGCCATAGGCGCCGGGTCCTGTGTCCACCCGGCCCAAACCGCTCGTCATCGTCACGCGCAAGCTCCCGGACGCGGTCGAGACGCGCATGATGGAGCTGTTCCGCACCGAGCTGAACGACAGCGACCGGCAATGGGACCGCGCCGAACTGCTCGAGGCCATGGGCCGGGCGGACGTGCTGGTGCCGACCGTGACCGACCGCATCGACGCGGAGTGCCTGGAGGCCGCCGGCCCCGGGCTCAAGCTGCTGGCGAGCTTCGGCGCGGGCGTGGACCATATCGACCTCGCGGCCGCGCATGAGCGGGGCATCATGGTCACCAACACGCCGGGCGTGCTGACGGGCGACACGGCCGACATGACCATGGCGCTCATCCTCTCGGTCTCGCGCCGGCTCATCGAGGGCGAGCGCCTGGTGCGGACCGGCGGATGGCTCGGCTGGGCGCCGACGGCGCTGCTCGGCCACCGGATTTACGGCAAGCGGCTCGGCATTGTCGGCATGGGCCGGATCGGGGCGGCAGTGGCGCGGCGCGCGCGGGGCTTCGGCATCTCGATCCACTACCACAACCGCCGGCGCACCGACCCCGACATCGAAGCCGAGCTGGAGGCGACCTACTGGGAGAGCCTCGACCAGATGCTGGCGCGCATGGATATCGTGTCGATCAACTGCCCGCACACCCCGGCGACCTACCACCTGCTGTCGCGCCGGCGCCTCGCGCTGATGAAGCCGCATGCCTATATCGTCAACACCTCGCGCGGCGAGGTGATCGACGAGCCGGCGCTTCTGGAAGCCCTGCTCGCCGGCCGGCTCGCCGGCGCGGCGCTCGACGTCTTCGAGCGCGAGCCGGCCATCGACCCGAAGCTGCGCGAGCTCGACAATGTGGTGCTGCTGCCGCATATGGGCTCCGCCACCTTGGAAGGCCGGCTGGAGATGGGCGAGCGGGTGATCGTCAACATCAAGGCGTTCACGGACGGCCATCGTCCGCCGGACCGGGTTCTGGAACAATTCTTCTGACAGGGCGCAACTCCGCTTCCCGCGAAAGCCCCGGCCAACACCCTTTCTGATCCCGAAAATATGAAATATTTCTTATAATTTGTGTTTTGTTCGCTTTTGGGACTTGACATCTAGCGGATTGTGGTATGATGGTCCCGAGGGAAGCGGAATCCGGAGCCGCGTCCCCGGGGTGCTGCGCGGCCGGGCGGCGCCAGTTTTTTGAAAACCCGTGAGAAGCCGACGGGGGAGGTGCGTCCTGCGCCTCGCGCGCGCAATCAGGTGCGCGAACCGCGCCGGCGCCGACACGCGCCCGCGCCCGCGCAGGTTACGCGCGGACAAAGGGCCCCGCTCCCGCTGGACAACCATCATAGGAGAGACGATGACCGCAACCGACCCCCCAACAGGTGGCGATGCTGTCCGGCGGCGGATGACAGCGCCCTTGCCGGGCACCGCCGCGCCAGCCGCACAAGGCCCCGCTCAGAGGCCGGGGCGACGATTTACCCCTCGGCGTCATCCCGGACGGCGCGGAGCGCCGATCCGGGACCTCAAGCGGCCTGGTCCCGGCCGCGCGAGGCCGCGGCCTGCCCCCGAACCGGGAGAGGAGATCGACAACCGGGCGGCTTCATGCCCGAAACGGCTACAGCATATGAACTCCGGGCATGCAGATCATGACATCGCATGACATTCCATGACGCATCTCCAGGGAGGCTCACGGCGCCTCATGACGAAACATGACACCGCATGACATTCCCGGCAGCAGCGGCGCGGGGCGTTCGGTGAGCAGGCGACCCGGAGTCCCGCGCTGCGGCGGTTCCCTAACGCTCGGCAGCGCCCGAGGCGGCGAGGCGGCTCACCCGGCGGTTGACGACGAAGCGCAGGATCGGGTCGGGCGGCAGGAGCGCGGCGCGCGGGAGCGACAGCACGACCTGCAGCAGTTCGCTGTCCTCTCCGCAGATATGCTCGGCGAGCAGCTTGCCGCCGATGGCGCCCTTGGTCATGGGCGCAACGTCGCAGGACATGAGCGCCCAGAGCCCCTCGCCGACCGGGCCGAAGATGGCGCCCTCATTGCGCGTGAAGCCGAGTATGCCGCCCCAGGTGCCGGCGAAAGCGATATCCCCGAGCGCGG
>JAPOZD010000325.1 GCA_026706245.1 Alphaproteobacteria bacterium | reverse complement strand
CCACCGGGCCGATGCCGAGCGCCAGCGCCAGCGCCATCGTATAGACGCCCATCGCTGTGCCGCGCCGGTTCGCCTGGTGGGGCTACGCGCTGCTCTGCACAGCCCTCTTCTGCCTCATGTCCGTGCTCTCGACCGGGCTGCGCCTCGGCTGGACATCGGACGCGATCCTGTTCCAGTCGGCGCTGGGCCTCGTTACCGGCGCGCTCTTCCTCGCCTCGCAGATGCGCCCGGGCGCCTCGCTGCTGGACCTCTCGCTGCTGCGCAACAGGGCGTTCGCCGCGGCGGTCGCCATCGCGGTCGTGTTCGGCGCCGGCAATTTCGCCACCAGCTACGCCATCCCGGTGTTCGGCCAGCTCGTGCAGAACCAGTCGGCGACCGAGGCGGGCCTGCTGCTGCTGCCGGCGAGCCTGCTCGTCATGGCGATGCTGCCGCTTACCGGCCGGGCGTCCGACATCGTGCCGGTCTGGATCCCGGTCATGGGCGGGCTGCTCCTGTTCGCCGGCGGCACGGCGCTGCTCTCCGTGGCGGACGCGAACACGCCCTACTGGTCGCTCGTCTTCTTCGCCGGCATCAGCCGCTTCGGCATGGCCTGGATCAACCCGGCGCTGATGACGGCGGCGCTCTCGGCGCTGCCGCAGGACCGGCTCAACCAGGCGGGCGGCGCGATCAACTTCTTCCGCCAGCTCGGCGGCGGCACCGGCACCGGCGTGATCGTGCTGGTGCTGGAGTCGCGCATGCTGGTCTATTCGGAGGCGCTCGCCCAGACGCAGACCCCCGACAACGCCGCCTCGCGCGACCTGCTGGCGGCGCTCGGCATGCTGCTCGGCCCTGCCGGCCTGCCGGAGGCGGAGACCCGGCAGGCGGCGCTCGACTGGCTGGGCCAGGCCGTGTTCGCGCAGGCCACCGCCTTCTCCTTCCAGGACGGCTTCCTGGTGATGGCGTTCCTGTTCGTGCTCGCCCTGCTGCCCGCCTGGGCCCTCGCCCGCGCCACCGGCAAGTGACGCCCGCCCGGCATGCGGAGGGGGAGGGGGCACGGCATGTCATGGGATGTCATGTTTCGTCATGCGGGCCGGCGGGACCCCCCTGCGGTGTGTCATGAGATGTCATGTTCTGCATGTCGTGGGCGCATATGCTGCGGTCGTTTCTGACATGATGCCGCGCCTGTCTCCCTTCCTCGCCTGTTCCTTCCTTCCCCTCCCCCGCTTGCTGGGGAGGCCGGGTGGGGGTCCTCTCCGCGTGACGGGTGTTGCCGGGGCGTCGCCCGCCGCTTCCGCTGACGCGAAAGCGGCCCCTCACCCCACCCTCTCCCCGAGGGAGAGGGCTTTTCAGCCGCTGCGTTTTCCCCTTTCTTCGCCTGCTCCGTTCTTCTCCTCCCCCGCTTGCGGGGGAGGCCGGGAGGGGGCCCTCTCCGCGTGACGGGCGTTCCCCGCGCTTCGCCCGCCGCCGCGCCGAACGCGGCGAACGTTACGAATGGCGGCGTTGGCGCCGCCGCGCTGAACGCGGCGAACTTTCCAGGCCCCGTTGTCGCATTCCTGCATGTCGTTCCTCCATCCCGTTTCGTTCCTCCTCTCCCTCACTCGCCCCTCCCTGCGGCGGGACCCTTATTCGCGCGCAATCGCGGGCGGGCGCGGGCGCGTGTCGGCGCCGGCGCGGTTCGTGCGCCTGATTGCCCGCGCCCGCGCGTAGGCCCAAGCGCAGGGCGCACCTCACCTGTTCGCCGAATCGGGGGCTTTTTTCGCGCCGGCGCGAACCGGGGAAGCAAGGCGGCCCCGCGCGGATGCCGCGTTCCTTCTCCCCGCCATTCTAGCACAAACGGGGAAATGTCAAGCCCCTTCAGGAGAATTATTCCGAAGTTTTTCAGAACAGAGTATGCTTCCCGATCCTGCCGCATCCGTCGGCGCGGCCCGCGATGCCGGCCGACGACCTTGCCGGGCGGCCCTGCAACAAGACGCAGCGCCGTTGCCGAAACGCTGCTTCAATTCGCGTAAAGACTTGCCTGCATTCGCCTGAAGGCAGTCTGGACCGCGGAAAGGTCGCCGAGCCGCTTCCTGCCTTCCCCCGCGCTGCCGTAGCGGCCGACCACGAAGAACTCAAGCTTCGGGATAGCCAGTTCTTCCTCGCCGTGGGTTTCGTAGGCCCGGAGTATGGCGAGGAGCAGCCCCCGCAATTCCTCATCGGCGTCAGGCAGCCCGCCCTGCCGGGCGTCTTCGGCGCGCTCCAGGCGCGTCTTCGGAGGATTGGCGAACAGGACATAGCCCAGCACGTCGAACAGGTCGCTCATGGGCGCATCGACGAGGTCGCGGATTTCGTTGAGCCGGCCCGGCGGATAACCGTGCTCTTCGAGCCGTTGCAGAAAGCGCACGCGATTGTCGGGGTCCGACCAGATGGCACGAAGCTGGTCTTCATCGGCGACCATGCCGCTCAGGTCGCCGAACAGGCGGTTCAGCAATTCGGCAACGGAAATGGGCTTGCCGTCGGGACCCCAATAGGTCGTCGTCGCAAGATAGCGGATCGTCCTTGCCTTGCCGTCAGCGAGGCGGACCACGATTTTCTCAGACGGGTCGTCGTCAAATTCGGGCGGAGGACGATCCGGCGGTTCCCGGGGCGACCCCGGCGGCACGGGCTCTTCCGGCTCGCCGTCCCATTCCGGGTCGTTGAAGTTTTCATGCGCCTTCACGAAGTCCCAGATCGTGAAGAAGTCCTTGCCCTCATAGGTCCGCGTGCCCCGCCCGATGATCTGCTTGAATTCGATCATCGAGCGGATGGGGCGCATGAGCACGATATGGCGGATGTTGAGCGCGTCCACGCCGGTTGAGAGCTTCTGCGACGTGGTCAGGACGGTCGGGACGGTCTTCTCATTGTCCTGGAAGTTGCGGAGATGCTGGTCGCCAAGCGCGCCGTCATCGGACGTCACGCGGCAGCAGTAGTGCGGGTCGCGGCTCGTCTTCTCCTGGTTGATGAGGTCGCGCACCAGCGCGGCATGGTGCTGGGTGGCGCAGAACACGATGGTCTTCTGGCTCTGGTCCGTTTGGCCCATGAACTCGCGGACGCGGCTCCGCTCGCGCTCGACGATTTCGATCCTCCGGTTGAAGTCCTGCTCGGTGAACCGCTGGCCCGCCTCGACCTCGCCCTGAATGACATCGTCTTCCGGCACATAGACATACTCGTCGATGGTACTCGCCATCTGGCGGACCTTGAACGGCGTCAGATAGCCGTCCTCGATCCCGTCCCGGAGCGCATAGGTGAACACCGGCTCGCCAAAATAGTCATAGGTGTCGGCATTGTGCCGGCGCTTGGGCGTCGCCGTTAGGCCGAGCTGCACGGCGGGCTCGAAATGCTCCAGAATCCCCCGCCACGCGCTTTCGTCCCGCGCGCCGCCCCGGTGGCACTCGTCGATCACGATGAAGTCGAAAAAATCGGGCGGATAACCAGTGAACACGGGCTCGCCCTCGCCGGTCATAAATGTCTGGAAGATGGTGAAGAAGACGCTCGCGTTCTTCGGCGCACTGCCGCCCCGCCGGCGCAGGGAGCCGGGGTCGATGCGCGCTATCGCGTCGGGCGGGAAGGCGGAGAAGGCATTGAAGGCCTGGTCCGCGAGGATGTTGCGGTCGGCGAGGAACAGGATGCGCGGGCGGCGCACCGGCTCGCTCGCAAGGCTCCAGCGGGCTTGGAACAGCTTCCATGCGATCTGGAAGGCGATGGAGGTCTTGCCGGTGCCGGTGGCGAGCGTCAGCAGGATGCGCCGCTTTCCCTGCGATACGGCTTCGAGCGCGGCCGTGATCGCCCTGTGCTGGTAGTAGCGCGGCTCCCACCTGCCGCCGTCGGACTCGAACGCCACTTCGCCGAACCGGTCGCGCCAGTGGTTGTAGTCGGCGAAGGTCCGCTCCCATAGCTCGTCCGGGGTCGGGAAAGGCAGGTCGAAATCGCCCTCCGCGCCCGTTGCCATGTCGATGCCGTACCATTCCAGCCCGTTCGAGGCATAGGCGAAGCGGGCGCCCAGCCGTTCCGCATAGTCCTTGGCCTGCCCGACGCCGTTCCGGTGGCTGAGCCCCGCCCGCTTGGCCTCCAGCACGGCGAGCTTCTGCCCCCGATGGATCAGCACATAGTCGCAGGAAAGCCCCTTGCCGCGCCGCCCGCCCGCCTGGATGCGGCCGGGGCAGATCATCTCCCGGCGAATATCAGAACCTTCCACCACCTCCCAACCGGCCCCCCGCAAGACAGGATCGATTCGCCTTGCGCGGGTATCGGCCTCGGTCTCGTCGTGAATGCTCATAGCTCGATGGTGCGTCAGGTCAGCTCGCCGGCGAAGGCAGTTTGTAGAAGGGATTGGCGAATATTCCCAAGGTCTTCGATTGACCCCTGATACGCTTTGGCAAGTCGATCAGATTCGGCAAATATTGAATTCGCTCTGTTGACTATCTCGGTGCGGCGAGCCTCGTCCGGAAATGGAATCGGTATTTGGTTGAGAGCCGTTTGGTTTAACTTCGGCTGCGCCATACCACTCACATAGGGCTCTAGAGACATTGAGTTTAAATATAAACGAACAAACTCCTGAGCAAATGATTCTTCAAACCGAAGTACATGCGCGTGATTATTTACCCAAGACTTACCGCTTATTGAGAATGCTATTGGGTATGTCCTCGCAAGGAGATTCGCCCCGTCTTCTGAGACGAGAAGTAAATCTTCATCGAAGAGAAAATCTTCGACGTAGTCCACTACACCAGATGCACCGTAGTACGGCACATCTCCTGGCTTACGATTTTTCTTGGTAATGGGCACCCGCGCTCTATCGAGGTTTTGTGCAATTTCCGGTAACGTAACATGCGGCCAGTATTGGGAATTACCAGAAACGGTCGCAGCTATAAAGCTATCGAATAGTTCCTTGGTGTCCCTTAGATTGGCTTCCACGTAAACGTGGGCGCGGTCCAGATCCTCGATAACCTTGTCCAGAATTGCAACGATGCGCCGTTGCTCCTCCAAGGGTGGGAGAGGGACTAGAAGTTGTTTGTAGGCATTGAAGTCAAGATTGCGTATCCCGGTTGATCGGGATTGGATTCGCTCTGTCCGACCCGCAGTGTACCACCAATTTAGGACTTGATGCAGATATCGAGGGTCAAGACGTGACTGATCGATTACCCTTATAACGCTTGTAAAATTGCTGAAGGAGTAGTTATCATCTTCAAGTTCAAACAAAACAACACGCCCAACAGGCTGCTTTGGTCCCCCACCTGAGCGTTCGAGTATAATATCGCCCCTTCTCAGTTGACGTTTTTGAAACTGTCTTGACTCTACATCAATCTCCGCGACATCCTCAAACGAAATAATCCCATGCGGTCGGAAATTTGTATTTCGTAAGACCTTTACTCTGCGAAAGGGTCCCTTCTTTCCCTTCCATAGGCCGTTCGAAAATGTGGCGATGGTTTCGAGCGATCTAGCTTGCCAGCTATCTTTCAGGACGTCCATCATAATAGGCCCCGGATATTCGCAAGAATTTTCGCCGTCTCGGCATCGCGGGCCAACATATCTGCGATGATAGCTTTGGGAGCGCGGAGCGGCGCTTGTTCGGGCGCGGTGGGGTTTCTGACCGAAAGGTCCAGCGTGTCCGGGTCGAGGTCGGCGTGGGCGAGCCGCCAGCTTTGCGGACCCTCAGTGAAGCTCGGCTGCAGTTGCACAAACTCCGCCAAGTCGCCGTCGTTAAGCGGATTGGTTTTGCCTAGCGTACGGCCGGGGTCGAGTTGGTAGTACCAGATGTCCCGCGTCGGCGCGCCCTTCTCGAAGAACAGCACCACCGTCTTGACGCCCGCGCCCTGGAAGGTGCCCGAGGGACAGTCGAGGATCGTGTGGAGCATGCAAGACGCCAGCACTTCGCGGCGGAGGGCCGTCGCCGCGTTGTCGGTGTTGCTGAGGAAGGTGTTCTTGATGACCACCGCCGCCCGTCCGCCGGCGCGCAGCTTGCGAATGAAATGCTGGAGGAAGAGATAGGCGGTCTCGCCCGAGCGGATCGGGAAATTGTGCTGGACCTCGCGCCGCTCGCCGCCGCCGAAGGGCGGATTGGCGAGCACGATGTCGTGGCGGTCCCGCTCCCGGTATTCCATCACGTTCTCGTTGAGCGAGTTGGTGTGGATGATGTTCGGCGCCTCGATGCCGTGCAGCACCATGTTCATGATGCCGATGATGTAGGCGAGCGACTTCTTCTCCTGCCCGAAAAAGGTATCGCGCTGCAAGGTCTCGTATTCCGAGGCCGAAAGGTCCGGCCGGCGCATATGCTCCCAGGCTTCGCAGAGGAAGCCGGCGGACCCTACCGCGCCGTCATAGACGGTCTCGCCGATCTTCGGGTCGATGATGCGGACCATCGCGCGGATGAGCGGGCGCGGCGTGTAATATTCGCCGCCGTTCCGCCCCGCATTGCCCATGCGCCGGATACGGCTCTCATAGAGTTCCGAAAGCTCGTGGCGCTGGTCCTGCGTGTTGAAGGAGAGCCCGTCCACGATCTCCAGCACATCGCGCAATATGTAGCCGGAGCGGAATTTGTTGCGGAGCTCGGTGAAGATTTCGCCGATCTTGTATTCGATCGTGCGCGGGCCTTCGGCGCTCGCGCGGAAATCCGCGAGATAGGGAAACAGGCTGCGGTCCACGAAACCGATCAGGTCCTCGCCGACCCTGGCCCCGTTATGGTCGAATTCGCCTTCCGCCGTCTTCGGCGCGGCCCACTCGCTCCAGCGCCAGCCGCTTTCGATGAGCGGCTCCCAGTCCTCGCCGGCCAGTTCCGCCCGGTCCCGGCGCTCGCTTTCGAGGTCGTCGAGATATTTGAGGAACAGAACCCAGGAAATCTGCTCGACATAGTCGAGCTCGTTGGCGATGCCCGCCTCGTTCCTGAGTTCGCGCTCGATCCGGTTGAAAGCAGCCTCATACATGCGCCCGGCCCCGACAGTCGGAGGCCCCGCTTATAGCACCCCCTCCGCAGACAAATAGCGTCCAGTGACTACCGATATTCCGTTTCGGTCGTCAACACATGCCGTTTCCTGAATGCGCCGATGGAATACCTGCTTCCGGAGAGCTATGCCCGGCCGCCCCCACGCTCACGGCGCAACGGACTCCCCGTCGATCTCGATGCGGATATTGTCGGCGACGAGGTCTATGTGGCGGTTGCTCCTGATCGCGCCGCCGTATTTGTCCGCCGCGCGCCAGCCGATCAGGTGGTTGTCGCCGAGCGCGATGTGGGCGGTGCCGAGGCGGAACTTGTTCTCCACATGGCCGACGGCGCGGGCGTGGCCGTTGGTGCCGAGGCCGAGCTCGGCCAGCAGCCTTGCATTGCCGTCCGCCGTATCCAGCACCGCTTCCAGCCGCCTGGCGGCCGCGCCGCCGGAGAGGCGGGCCAGCCGGCCGGCGGCGAATTCCAGCCGGACGGGGTCCTCCAGCAGGCCGATCTGCGGGCCGGCATCCGCCAGATAGACGACCTGGCCGAAGGCGTCCGCCACGAAGACGCCCTCCGCGCTGCCCTCCTCCGGCGACAGCATGGCCTCGCCGCTCGGGAAGGAGCCGAAGCCGGTGTCCTCCTCCGCAAAGCCGGTGAGCGGCAGGCAGGGCCGGCAGACGCGGACGGTGAGGTCGGTGCCGTTCGGCGAGACGACCCGGACGGTCCGCGCGCCCGAGACCGCGCCGGCAAGCCTGCGCGTGCGTTCCAGCAGATCCGCCGGATCGGCGAGCGCCGCGCCGCGCACGAAATCCTCCAGCGGCGCATTGTTGATGAGCACCTGCCGGCGCCCGGCGGCGAACAGCGCCCGGCTGAGGTCGTCATAGGCGCGCGGGAAGCGGATGGAGGTCGCCACCACGGTGAGCCCGGCGCGCTCGGCCGCGGCGATGACTGGTGCGGGGTGGCGGTAGTCGGCCATGTCGGCGGGGCAGGCAATGACGGCGGCCGTCGCCGTGCCCGCGCCCGCCGCGTCGGCCGCCGCGACAAGCGCATCGACCAGCGCCGACTCCTGATCCGAGCTCGCGACCACCAGCACGTCCTCGCCGGGGCGCACATTGCCGCCCGCCAGGTTCCAGGCCGCGCGGCGCAATTCGTGGAAGGGGAAGACGAGCAAGGCGCACTCCCGGAAACGGGTCGCCGACGGTAGGGCCTTGCGGAACCGGCGGCAATCGCCGCCCTTCGGTTCGGGGAGCCGCCGATGCTGGTAAAGTCGCCGTCAACGAAAACGGTTTGCCGGAGCCCGCCCATGCACGACCGCTTCCGCCTCGTCCCCGACGGTTTCGAGGTTCCCGAAGTCCTGGAGCATCCGCGGTTCCGCCTGCGGATGCTGTCGGTCAACGATCTCGTCAAGGACTACGACGCCGTGATGTCGAGCGTCGCGCACCTGCGGGCGACCTACAGCCCGGAAAGCGGCGGCTCATGGCCGGAGGGGCTGACCATCGAGGACGATCTCGTCGATCTCGGCTGGCACCAGAAAGAGTTCAGGCGCCGCTCCTCCTTCGCCTACACCGCGATGGCGCCCGATGAAAGCCGGTGCCTCGGCTGCGTCTATATCAAGCCCACCCGCAAGCGCGGCCACGACTGCAAGGTCATGATGTGGGTGCGCGCCGACGCGCTCGCGGACGGGCTCGACGAGGAGCTCTACCGGACCGTCCGCGCCTGGATCGCCGACATCTGGCCCTTCGCCAGCCCCGCCTGGCCCGGCCGCGCGATCTCCTTCGAGGACTGGCGTTCGTTGCCGGCCGATTGAGCGGGCGGGCATCCGCCCCTTTCCCCGTCATGCCCGAACGCCCTCCTTCGACAGGCTCGGGACAGGTTCTTTCGTCATACCCGGACTTGTTCCGGTTATCTCTCTCAACACGCTCCGCCGGGCGGCCGTATGGATACCCGGAACAAGTCCGGGTATGACGGGAATAGGGCCGGGCATGACGATATGGGAGGCGCCCTAGCGCCCTTCGGCCCAGGGATCGATGAGCGCCGCGCCCGTCGGCTCGAAATCGGCGCGGTTGCCTGTGACGACCGTCATGCCATGCACGATGGCCGTGGCGGCGATCAGCGCATCGCGTTCGGCGCGCGGGTCGGGCACATGCAGCCGCGCGCATTGCAAGGCGACGGCGGCATCGACCGGCAGGGTGCGCCCCTCGAATTCGGGAAGGACATGGCGGTCCATCCAGCGCCGCAGCAATGTCCCCTGGCGGGCGTCGCGCCGCTCGACCCGCAGGATGCCGATCTCCAGCTCCATCAGGGTCAGGACCGAGATGTAGAAGCGCGCCGCATCCTGCGCGGCAATCCATGCCGTGACGCGCGCATCGGCCCTGCCGTCGCCGAGCTTGCGCAGCTCGGAGACGACATTCGTGTCCAGCAGGAACATCAGGAAAGGTCTGCCGCCCGGCTTTCGATGTCCGCGCGCGGCGGGTCGAACCCGATATCGGCCAGCCCCGGCATGGAGAGCGCGTCCAGCAGGCTGCGGGGCCTGCCGGCCAGCCGCCGGTAGTCCTCGATGGAGAGCAGCACATGCGCGGGCCGGCCCCGGTCGGTGATGAAGACGGGACCCGCCTGTGCGGCCCTCTTCGCGCGGGCGACGTCGCGGTTGAATTCGCGGCTGGTGACGGTCGCGATGGCCATGGCAGGCTCCCCGGTCGATGTAGCAACATAACTACATTCGGGAAGCCCGCGCAAGCCGGCCATGCGCCCGCGCGGGCCCATGACATTGCCGGGAAACGCGCGCTACCCTGCCGCCATGGCAAGCGAAAAGATCGTCCTTTACGAGAATCTGCGCGCGTGCAGCTACACGCCGTTCTATCTGGCCGAGCTGGCTGGGCTGTTCGAGGCCGAGGGGCTGGAGGTGGAGCGGCGGCTCTCGCCCGCGCCGCCGGAGACGGCCCAAGGGCTGATCGACGGGCGCGCGGATGTCTCCTTCGGCGGGCCGATGCGGGTGATGATGCACCATGACGCCGCCCGCAAGCAGGGCGGGGCGAGCCCGCTGGTCTGTTTCGCGCAGGTGGTGGCCCGCGACCCGTTCGTGCTTGTCGGCCGCGAGCCCAATCCCCGGTTCCGGTTCGAGGACTTGGTCGGCCCGCGCCTCGGCGTCGCGACCGACGTGCCGACGCCCTGGATGCTGCTTTACGACGACCTCGACCGCGCCGGCATCGACCCGGCCGCGCTCACCCGCGCCCCGGACGCCCCGATGGCGGAGAATGCGGAGGCGCTGAGGTGCGGCGAGCTCGATGTCGTGCAGCTGTTCGAGCCCCATGCCGAGCGCCTCGTCTCCGGCGGGCACGGGCATCTCTGGCACCGCTTCTCGGTGCGCGGCGACATCGCCTTCACCAGCTTCTACACGACCCGGCGCTTCGCCGCCGAACGCCGCAGCACCTGCATCGCGCTCACCCGCGCCATGCAGGCGGCGCTGACGCGCATCCATGAGCGGGAGCCCGCCGAAACCGCGGCCCTGGTCGGCCCGGCCTTCTTCCCGGACCTGCCGCCGGCGGCGCTCGCGCGCATCGTGGCCGGCTACCGCGACGCCCGCGTGTGGCCGCGCGGCACGGCGCTGCCGGCCGCCGCCTATGCCCGCCTCAAGGGGGCCCTGCTCGCGGGCGGGCTGATCGCATATGACGTGCCCTATGGCGAGGCGGTCGATGCCGCGCTCTCGGACCCCGGAGCGGAGGCTTGACGGTCAGTCCGACTGGCGCAGCGTCCTGATCTCGCCCATCGCCACGGAGAGCATGGTGAAGTCCGTCCGGCCGGCGCTCATCAGGTCCGCGACGATCTGCCGGCAGCGGGCTACGGGGATGCGGTTGCGCCGGAGCCAGACATCCACGCGCCCGGCCGGGTCCGCCCCGCCGCCGTCGAGCCTGAGCGTATCCAGGGTCAGCGCGCTCAGCTGCGCGTAGAGGTCGTCGCGCAGCGCCGCGCGGGAGAGCGCCTGCCAGCGATTGTCCCTCGGCAGCGCCGCGATCCGGTCCCGCAGCCAGTGGAGGTCGAGCTTCTCGGCGAGCTCGAAATAGACCGAAGCCGCCGTCCCGACCGGGATCGCCGCGCCCGCGGCCACCTCCACCACCGCCAGCGCCGAGAGCAGGTCCTCGCAGTTCGCCACCTCCTGCGCGAGGTCTTCGGGAACCCCCTGCCCGACAAGGCGGCTCCCGGCCTCGTCCATGGCGGCCCGGCTTGAAGCGGAGACCACCTCGCCGAGGCTCCCGCGCAGCGCCGCCACGCCGGCCGCGAAATGTTCTATGTCGCGCCCGATATCGAGCGGCCGCGGCCGGTTCCGGAGCAGCCAGCGCGCGGCCCGCTCCACCAGCTTGCGCGTCTCCTGCAGCATGGAAATCTGGACATCCGCGCCCACCCGGCCGTCCAGCGCCTCGATCGCCGCCCAGGTCCCGCGCATGCCGTAAACGTCGCGCGCGACCAGATAGGCCCGCGCGATATCGGCCTCGTCCGCCCCGGTTTCCTCGCCGAGCCGGAACGCGAAGGTGATCCCGCACCGGTTCGCCATCTCGTTGGCGACCTGCGTGCTGACGATCTCGCGCGCGAGGCGGTGGGAGGGCATGAGCGGGCCGAAGCGCTCGCCGAGCGCGGCCGGGAAATAGGCCCGGAGCTCGTTCGCGGCAAAGGGCTCGCCCGGCAGGTCCGACGCCAGAAGGCGCTGGAACAGGCCGATCTTCACATAGGCGATCAGCACGGCGAGCTCCGGGGTGAACAGCCGCCCCTTCGCCTCGATGCGCTCGGCCAGCTCCTCGGCTCCGGGCAGGAATTCGATCTCGCGGTCGAGCGCGCCGTCCCGCTCCAGCCGGCGGATGAGCCGGGCGTGGACCTCCAGCATGGAGGGCGCGTGGGCCGCCGCCACGCTGAGCGCCTGGGTCTGGAGGTAGTTGCTGCGCAGCACCAGCGCGCCCACCTCGCCGGTCATCTCCTCCAGCAGGCGGTTGCGCTGCTTGCCGGTCATGTCGCCGGCGGCCACCGCCTCGTTCAGCAGCACCTTGATGTTGACCTCGTGGTCGGAGCAGTCCACCCCGCCGGAATTGTCGATGGCGTCGGTGTTTATCCGCCCGCCCTTCGCCGCATATTCGATGCGCCCGAGCTGCGTGAAGCCGAGATTGCCGCCCTCGCCGACGACCTGGCAGCGCAGGTCCCCGCCATTGATGCGCACGGCGTCATTGGCCCGGTCGCCGACATCGGCGTGGCTTTCGCGCCGCGACTTGACATAGGTGCCGATGCCGCCGTTCCAGAGCAGATCGACCGGCGCCTTGAGGATGAGGGCGATCAGCTCGGTCGGGGTCGGCGCTTCGGCGCCGGTGCCGAGCGCCGCCCGGGCCTCCGCGCTGAGCGGGACGGACTTGGCGCTTCTCGGATAGACGCCGCCGCCGGCGGACAGGACCGAGCGGTCGAAATCGTCCCAGGTTGAGCGGGGCAGGGCGAACAGCCGCCGGCGCTCCGCGAAGGCGGCTTCGGCGTCCGGGTCCGGGTCGATGAAGATGTGCATGTGGTTGAAGGCGGCCACGAGCCGGATATGCGGGGAGAGCAGCATCGCGTTGCCGAACACGTCGCCGCCCATGTCGCCGATGCCGACCGCGGTGAAGCCGGTCGCCTGGCAGTCCACGCCGAGCTCCCGGAAATGGCGCTTGACCGACTCCCACCCGCCGCGCGCGGTGATGCCCATGCCCTTGTGGTCGTAGCCCTGCGAGCCGCCCGACGCGAAGGCGTCGCCGAGCCAGAAGCCGTATTCCCCGGCCACCCCGTTGGCGATGTCGGAGAAGGTCGCCGTGCCCTTGTCAGCCGCCACCACCAGATAGGGGTCGTCGCCGTCATGGCGCACGACATGCGCCGGCGGCACCACCCGGCCGCCGGCGAGGTTGTCGGTGATGTCCAGCATGCCGCGCACGAAGGTCCGGTAGCAGGCGATGCCTTCCTCCTGGACGGCCTCGCGGCCCGCGGAGACCGGCAGCTTCTTGGGAAAGAAGCCCCCCTTGGAGCCGACCGGGACGATCACTGCATTCTTCACCATCTGGGCCTTGGCGAGCCCCAGCACCTCGGTGCGGAAATCCTCGCGCCGGTCCGACCAGCGTATGCCGCCGCGCGCCACCGCGCCGCCGCGCAGATGCACGGCCTCGACGCGCGGCGAATAGACGAAAATCTCGTATTGCGGCCGCGGCTCGGGGAGTTCCGGAATCCGCTGCGGATCGAGCTTGAAGGAGAGGTAGGGCTTCGGCGCGCCGTCGGCGCCCGGCTGGAAGTAGTTGGTGCGCAGGGTGGCGCCGATCACGCCCAGATAGCTGCGCAGGATACGGTCCTCGTCGAGATTCGCGACCTGCTCGAGCGCGGCCTCGATCCGGGCCTGGACCTCGAGCGCGGCGTCGAGCCGGGCGACCGCCCCGTTCTTCTCCTCCTCAGAGCCCTCCTGCCGGGCGGGGTCGAGGCGGACCTCGAACAGCTCCACCAGCATGGCCGCGATCCTGGGGTTGGCGGCAAGCGCATCCTGGATATAGGCCTCGCTGAAGGCGGTCCCGGCCTGGCGCAGATATTTGCAATAGGCGCGCAGGATGACGATTTCGCGCCAGCCGATCCCGGCCCGCAGCACCAGCCGGTTGAAGCCGTCATTCTCGACCTCGCCGGTCCAGACCCGAGCGAAGGCCTCGCGGAATATCTCCTCGATGCGGTCGGGCTCGAAATCGGGGCCTTCCCCGTGCAGCAGGCCGAAGTCGTGCAGCCATACTCTCGGCGCATCGGTCCGCTTGATCTTGCTGGGGTGCTCGTCCTCGACCTTGAGGCCCATGTTCTCCAGCATCGGCAGCGCGTCGGAGAGCGCGACGGGCCTCTGCCCGAGCTGGAACAGCTTGAAGCGCAGCCGCCCCTCCTCGGCCTCGAGCGGGCGGTAGAGGCTCATCTCGATGCCGTTCTCGCGGATGCGCTCCATCTTCTCGACATCGAGCACGGCGACCCGGGCGGAATAGGCCTCGCGGTAGTCCGCGCGGAAGGCCTCGCCATAGCGCCGGAACAGGCTCGTGCCCGCCTCCTCGCCGAAACGGTCGAGAAGCGCGTCGTGCAGATCGTCGGTCCAGGTGCGGCTGACCACGCGCAGCCGCCTTTCGAGGTCGGCAAGGTCGTATTGCGGCGCATGCCCGGCCTCGACGCGCATGACGAAAAAGATCCTTGCCAGCACGGACTCCGAGAGCCGCACGGTGAACTCGGTGTCCGTCGCGCCGAGCGCCTCTTCCAGTATCCCCTGGATGACCTGCCGGCTCCTCGTGTTGTAGCGGTCCCTCGGCACGAACACGATGCAGGAATAGAAGCGCCCGAAGCGGTCCGGATGGATGAACAGGCGGATGCGCTGCCGTTCCTGGAGGTGCAGGATTCCGGTCGCCGTCTCGAACAGCTCCCCGGCCGGGATCTGGAACAGCAGCTCCCGCGGGAAGGTATCGACGATGTTCTGCAGGGCCTTGGCGGCGTGGCTGCCCGGCGGATAGCCGGCGCGGCGCTGCAAGGCGTCCGCCTTCCGCCGCAGCAGGGGAATGTCGCGCGGCGCGCGGTTGAAGGCCTCGGAGGTGTAGAGGCCGAGGAAGCGGTGCTCGCCCGCGACATTGCCGTCGGCGTCGAACCGCCTGAGAGCGATGCAGTCCAGATGGCTCGGCCGGTGGACCCGCGAGCGCCGGTCCGCGCGCGTGATCGCCAGCAGTTCGGCCGCGTCCATGCCGCCCGGGCCGGGCAGGTCCGGAACCGGCGCCGGTCCGTCTTCGCCGCGCAGGAGGCCGAGGCCGCTGTCAGGCTCGGGCGCGAACCCGCCCGCGCCGCAGGCCCGCTCCACGCGGCTTTCGCAGTAGCCGAGGAAGGTGAAGTGGTTGTCCTCGATCCATTCGAGGAACGCCTTCACCTCCTCCCGTTCCCCGCCGCCGACGGACGGCGGCAGGGCGTCGAGCTCCTCGATGGCAAGGCGCATCCGCTCGCGCATGCCGCCCCAGTCCTCCACCGCGACCCGCACGTCGCCGAGAGCGGCAAGCATCTCGGCCGCGATCGCGTCGAGCACGTCCCGTTCCGTCTGCCGGTCGGTCTCGATATGGATAACCGCCTCGACGCCGGTTCCCCCGCCGCCGGCCTCCTCGACCGGGAGCACCGCCTCAAGGCCTCCCTTGTCCCCGCGGCGGACGCGCAGGACCGGGTGGATGACGAGGTGGCTGGTATAGCCGCGCGCATTGAGGACCATGCGCACGGAATCGACCAGGAACGGCAGGTCGTCGGTGACGATCTCGACGATGGTGTGGGTGGACTGCCAGCCATGCTGCTCGATCCCGGGGTTGTAAACGCGGACCTTCGCCTCGCCGGGCGCGCGCCGGCGGGCGAGGTTGAGATGCGCCACCGCCGCGCCGTAGAGATCGTCCGGCCGGCGCTCGGCAAGGTCCTCCTGCGAAACGCCCGCGTAATAGAGGGCGATGAAGGAGAGCGCGGCATCGAGCTCCCCGCCGCCCAGGCGCTCACTGGCGAGCGCTGCGATTTCCTCG
>JAPOZD010000332.1:10740-15561 GCA_026706245.1 Alphaproteobacteria bacterium | reverse complement strand
GCCGCCAATCCGGGCAGTTCCGGCGGCGCGCTGGTGGACCGGCAGGGACGCCTTGTCGGCATGATGTCGGCGATTTTCGCTTCGGAGGGCGACACAGATATTGGCGTGAATTTCGCCGTTTCGACCGAACTGCTGATGCGCGTCGTCGAGGCGCTGCTTGCCGACGGTAAGGTTGCGTATCCCTCGCCGGGCTGGAGGCTGGAGGCCGCCGGACGCGACCGGCTGGCCGAGGTGGTCGCCCCGGTGGTCGATGCGGTTGGCGAGGGCGGCCCGGCAGACAGGGCGGGCATCCGGCCGGGCGACGCGATCCTGAAAATCGGCGCGCGCCGGGTGCGCACGCCGCGCGACGCCATTGCAGCCTTCGCCGTTATCCGCGATCCCGCCGCGCCGGTGGACATCGCATTGCTGCGCGGCGGGCAAGAGCATGTCGTCCCGCTCTCCTTCGATGCCGCGCCAGAGGCGGCCGCCGCGCCGGAGACGCCCGAGGCGCTGGCGGACTGCCCCCATCCGGCGCCGGTCTGCCGCGTCCGGCAGGCGGTCTTCCCGGTCTCCGGCTTCGATCCCCTCGCCAGCGCGACACGGATCAGCCCTGCTTTGCTGGTCACCAACCGCCATGTCCTGGGGGACCGCATGAACGCAATGCTCCACACGCCGGACGGGCCGAGGAACGCGAGAGTGGTCCCCTCCGCCTATATGGGCGACCTCGTACTGCTTGAGGTTCGGGGCCTGCCTGAGGTCGGGTTCATACCCGACCTCAGGGGGGAAGTTACGGATGATGGCGAATTCTACGCGGTCGGCGTCGACATCGCCCGACGGGAGGTGCGTGTGCTGGATCCCGGCGGGCTGATTGCGGGACCGGCGAAGGGCGCGGAATTGGGGCGGCTCCATACTCGCTCCCACATGCAGCCCGGCGTCAGCGGCGGCGCCCTTGTCCACGAATCTGGCGAACTGACGGGCATCGCCGTGGGCGGTGGAGACGGACGGTTCGAGGCGATGCCGATGAAGTCCGTCAGGAGTCTTCTTGCTCTGCGAGCCGATCCGGGTGCCGCCGAAGTTACGCGCCGGCTCGGCACGGCTTTCTCCGCCTGTGCGGCCCATATGGACGCATTCCAGGGCCGTGCGGCAACCGAGGCCGACCGCGACGGCCTGGCCGGGGCCTGCGCTGCGGCGCGGAATCACGGCCAGTTGCTGGAAGCCGGCCGGCTGCTTGCGCGGGCCGGCGATTTCGACCGCGCCATCGTCCTGCACGGCCAAGCGGCCCGGCAGGTTCCGAACTCGATCAATGCGCGGATTTCGCTGCTGGTGTCGCTGCAGCTTGGCGGGCGCTTCGAGGAGATGACAGGGCATGCGCGCCGGCTGATGGAGATGGCGCCCGAGGACCCCCAGGCCCTGCGGTTCGCCATACAGTCCGGCGTCTGGGGCAAGGCGCCGGAACTGGCCGAGGAGGCGTATCGGGCGCTCAGGAAGGCCGATCCGCGTCAGGCCGAGGCCGCCCGGCGCTTCATCGACGCGGCCCCGCCCGCGCCGAAGCGCCGGTAGCTGGCGCGGGTCAATCCGCGAGCGGGTCCGGAAGCCAGCCGGCGGCCACGACGCCCTCCCGCCCATAGGGAGACGGCGTTGCGCGCGCCAGGATGCGGGCCTTGAGCCGGGCCGCAGTCAGCCCCGGCTCCCGCGCCAGCAGCCTCGCGGCAAGGGCGGCAAGGCGCGGAACCGCGTAGCTGGAACCGGAGGCGGTTCCCGAAGCGCCGCGAAAATCGACGATCCCGACATTCTCCGCCGGCAGCATGACATCCACGCTTTCCCGGCCCCAGTTCGATCCCCGGGCGAGGCGCCCGAAGCCGTCCGCCGATGTGACGACGAGGATGTTGTCGAGCGCGGAGGCGGCCGGATAGACCGGGTTCCTGTCGATGTCGCGGCCGTTATTCCCCGCCGAGACGACGGCCAGAATGTCATGCTTGGCGAGCGCGCTTTCGAACCCGCGCCAATCCTCCGGATTGCGGCTGCCGAGCGGCATGGCGAGGATGCGGGCGCCCGCCCCGGCCGCGCGGCGGACCAGCGCGGCCATGCGGGTCATGTCGGGGCGGGGATAGCGGAACGGGATGAGCGCGGCGTGCGGCGCCTCCCGCGCGAGCACCGATGCGACCGCGGTGCCGTGCCGGATCGGGAGGAAGGGGCCGCGCGAGGTGTCCCCGTCATAGGGCCAGGGATCGAGGTCCCAGTAGTCGTAGCCGAGCGGCATGCCCCCGCCGTCGCGGGCCAGCCGGTCGCGGAACAGCGGCAGGTCGTAGGCCAGTCCCGAGTCCACGAGGGCGACCCGGACGCCGCCGGGGTCTTCGCCTGCGGGCCAGGGGGCCTGCAGGGTCTCGGTCCATTTCAGCGTGTTGAGGTTGCCTTCCAGCTGGTCGAGATAGTGCCGGCCGCCTTCCTCCCGCCGGATCGCGCGCCCGGACCGGATCGCGCACCCCCCGTCGGCGATGGCCTGGAGGGACGGCCATGCGCCTTCGCCGTCATGCGCGGCGTAGGAAACCAGGAATTGGCGCAGCCTGCCGCCGAATTGCCGCCGCTCGACGGTGAGTTCGTCCGTTCCCGGCAACAGCAGGCGCACCACGGTTCGCCGGGGCTCCCCGTCATCGGGCCTGCGGGTCTCATCCAGCAGCCAGCTGCCGGGCAGGGCGGTTTGCGCGTCGAGGCCGGTGAGCCCCGGCTCCGGGCACAGCCGCTCGACGGCGAGACGCAGCCATTCGGCCTCGGTGCGGCCGGCGTCGGCGGCCGAAATGGCCGGCATCGCGACGGCTGAAGCGAGCGCGAGTGTTGTGCCGAAAGCCTGTATGAAGCGGCATCGCATGGCGGCCACCGGCTTATCCGGGGGCGCTGCGGAAATCAAAGCCTGAATACAAGGTCCGCGAACTGCGCCTGCCCCGCGCCCGCGCGCTAATGCTGCTTGACCCGACCGCCATGTCGGGACAACACTCCCGCCAGGAACTCCAGGAGGAAGCGTTCCCATGCCCACCGTCAACATGAACGTCAATGGCGAGGCCGTCTCCGGCGAAGTCGAGTCGCGCACGCTGCTGGTGCAATTCCTGCGCGAGAATCTGCGGCTGACCGGCACGCATGTCGGCTGCGACACCAGCCAGTGCGGCGCCTGCGTGGTCCATGTCAACGGCGCTTCGGCAAAGAGCTGCACCATGCTGGCCGTGCAGTGCGAGGGCGCCGATGTCACGACCATCGAGGGCCTTGCCGACGGCGACGCCCTGCACCCGATGCAGGAAGCGTTCCGCGACAATCACGGCCTGCAATGCGGCTTCTGCACGCCCGGCATGATCATGAGCGCGCTCGACCTCGCGAACCGCAACAGCGCGCCGAGCGAGCAGGAGGTGCGCGACTGGCTGGAAGGCAATATCTGCCGCTGCACCGGCTACCACAACATCGTGAAATCGATCATGGCCGGCGCCCGCGCCATGGCCGCAGGGCAGGGAGGCTGACCCATGCCGAAGGACGGGATCGGCGCATCCGTAAAGCGCAAGGAAGACTACCGCTTCATCACGGGCCAGGGCGCCTATACCGACGATATCGACCGGCCGGGCCAGACCTACGCCGTGTTCGTGCGCAGCCCCCACGCCCATGCGCGCATCGCATCCGTGGACACGAGCGCCGCGGCCGCCATGCCGGGCGTCGTCAAGATACTGACCGGCGCCGATTACGCCGCGGACGGGCTGGGCGGCCTGCCCTGCGGCTGGCAGGTGACGGGCAAGGACGGCCCCATGGTCGAGCCGGCCCATCCGCCGCTGGCGGTCGACCGGGTTCGCCATGTCGGCGACCAGTTGGCCGTGGTCATCGCCAACAGCGCGGCCGAGGCGCGCGACGCGGCCGAGGCGGTCGCGGTCGAATACGAGCCGCTGCCGGCCGCCGCCTCCATCGAGGCCGCGCTCAGCCCCGGCGCGCCGCAGGTGCATGACGAGGCGCCCGGCAATCTCTGCTACGACTGGGAGCTCGGCGACAAGGCCGATGTGGACGCCGCCTTCGCCGGCGCGCATCACGTCACCCGCATCGAACTCGTGAACAACCGCCTGGTGCCGAACGCGATGGAGCCGCGCGCGGCGGTCGCCGAATACGACCGGGCGACGCGCGAATACACGCTCTACACCACCAGCCAGAACCCGCATGTCATCCGCCTGCTGATGGGCGCCTTCGTGCTTCAGCTTCCGGAGCACCGGCTCAGGGTTGTGGCGCCTGACGTGGGCGGCGGCTTCGGCTCCAAGATCTTCCACTATGCCGAAGAGGCGATCCTGACCTGGGCGGCCGGCAAGGTCGCGCGGCCGATCAAGTGGACCGCCGAGCGCGCCGAGAGCTTCGTCACCGATGCGCATGGCCGGGACCACGTGACGGTCGCGGAACTCGCGCTGGACGCGGACGGGCGTTTCCTCGGCCTCAAGGTGGACACCAGGGCCAATATGGGCGCCTACCTCTCCACCTTCGCGCCCTGCGTGCCCACATATCTCTATGCGACGCTGCTCGCCGGCCAGTACACCACGCCGAAGATCTGGTGCGGGGTGCAGGCGGTGTTCACGCACACCGTTCCGGTGGACGCCTATCGCGGCGCCGGGCGGCCGGAAGCGACCTTCGTCGTCGAGCGGATTGTCGAGACCGCGGCGCGCGAGATGGGCATCGACCCGGCGGAGCTCCGCCGGCGCAATTTCGTGCCGTCGGACGCCTTCCCGTACCAGACCCCCGTCGCGCTGGTCTATGACAGCGGCGACTATGAGGGCACGCTGGCGGCCGCGCTTGCCGATGCCGACTATGGCGGGTTCGAGGCCCGGCGGG
>JAPOZD010000332.1:0-10730 GCA_026706245.1 Alphaproteobacteria bacterium | reverse complement strand
CCCGGCGGGCGGAAGCGGAGGCGCGCGGCAAGCTGCGCGGCATCGGCCTCTCGGCCTATATCGAGGCCTGCGGCATCGCGCCGTCGGCCGTGGTGGGCTCGCTCGGCGCGCGCGCCGGGCTCTATGAGTGCGGCGAGGTTCGCGTGCATCCGACCGGCTCGGTCACCTTCTTCACCGGCACCCACTCCCACGGACAGGGGCATGAGACGACCTTCGCGCAGATCATCGCGGAGCGGCTCGGCGTCGATATCGACGCGGTTGAGGTCGTCCATGGCGACACCTCGAAGATCCCCTTTGGCATGGGCACATACGGGTCGCGCTCGCTCGCCGTCGGCGGCTCGGCGCTCGCCCGGGCGCTCGACAAGGTCGAGACCAAGGCGAAGCGCATTGCCGCGCATCTGATGGAGGCCTCGGAGGCCGATATCGAGTTCGCGGACGGCCAGTTCACCGTGGCCGGCACCGACCGTTCGGTCGGCTTCGGCGACGTGGCGCTCACCGCCTATGTGCCGCACAACTACCCCATCGAGGAGCTGGAGCCGGGTCTGGACGAGACTGCCTATTACGACCCGGCCAACTTCACCTTCCCCGCCGGCTGCCATGTGTGCGAGGTCGAGATCGACCCCGACACGGGCGCGGTGGAGATCGTGAATTTCGCGGCGTCCGACGATTTCGGCAATGTCATCAACCCGATGATCGTCGAGGGGCAGGTGCATGGCGGCATTGTCCAGGGCGTCGGCCAGGCGCTACTGGAAGGCTGCGTCTATGGCGATGACGGCCAGCTCGCGACCGGCTCCTACATGGACTACACCATGCCGCGCGCGGACGATGTGCCGTCCTTCACCGTCTCGACCCGGACCACGCCCTGCCCGCACAACCCGCTGGGCGTGAAGGGCTGCGGCGAGGCCGGCGCCATTGCCGCCCCGGCAGCGGTGATGAACGCCGTGCACCATGCGCTCAGCGCGCGCGGCGTTTCCCGAATCGACATGCCGGCGACCCCGGCCCGTGTCTGGCAGGCGTTGAACGCCTGAGTTCAAGGAGTCTCCTTCCCATGCATGACTTCACCTATCACGCGGCGGGTTCGGTTACGGACGCCGCCGCCAAAGCCGCCGCCGGAGAGGACGCGGTGCTGATGGCCGGCGGCATGACCCTGCTGCCGACCCTGAAGCAGCGCCTCGCGCAGCCCTCCGATGTGGTCGATCTCGCCGGCATCGCCGAGCTCCGGGGCATCCGGGTCGAAGGCGGCGCGGTCACGGTGGGCGCGATGACGACCCATGACACGGTCGCCAGCTCCTCCGAGGTGGCAGCCGCGATCCCGGCGCTGGCAGCCGTTGCCGGCCATATCGGCGACCCGCAGGTGCGCAACCGCGGCACCATCGGCGGCTCCATCGCCAACAACGACCCCGCCGCCGACTATCCGGCGGCCCTGGTAGGCCTCGGCGCGACCGTCTGCACCGACCGGCGCGAGATCGCCGCCGACAATTTCTTCACCGGCATGTTCGAGACCGCGCTGGAAGAGGGCGAGATCGTGACCTCCGTGCGCTTCCCGGCGCCGGAGGCGGCGGCCTACATGAAGTTCCCGAACCCGGCCTCGCGCTACGCCATCGTCGGCGTGTTCGTGGCCCGGACGACGGGCGGCGGCGTGCGCGTCGCGGTGACGGGGGCTGCCTCCTGCGTCTATCGCGAATCGGCGATGGAAGCGGCGCTGGAGGGCAATTTCTCGGCCGCCGCGCTCGACGGCATGACCGCCTCGGCCGACGACCTGAACGAGGACATCCACGCCTCGGCGGAATACCGCGCGCATCTGGTCGGCGTCATGGCCCGCCGGGCGGTCGCCGCCTGCGGATAGGCGGACGCCGCCAGCGGATAAGGGGACAAGGGGGATGGCCTGGGCGTATCTGGCGCTCGCCATCCTGCTGGAGACCGTCGGCACCGGCCTGCTGAAGCTGTCCCACGGCTTCGAGCGGGTCGGGATCGGCGGTCTTTCCATGCTCGCCTACGGCGTGTGCTTCTTCTTCCTGGCGCTCGCGCTCCGGGCGATCCCGGTCGGCGCCGCCTACGCCATCTGGTCCGGCGTCGGCACGGCGCTGGTCGTGCTGGCCGGCGTCGTCTTGTTCGGCGAGAAGATGAGCCTCCTGAAAGCGGGCCTGATCGCGATGATCGTAATCGGCGCGGGCGGCCTTATGCTGCTGACCGACTCAGAGGCCTGAGCCCGGCGGTTCCCAGCCGGGCGGGGCGATTTCGAAGCCTTCGAAGGTGAAGGCGGGCGCGACGATGCAGCCGGCGAGACTCCACGCACCGAAGGACCGGCAGCGCTGCCATTCATGCGCCGGCACGACCGCCTGGAGCTCGTGGTCCTCTTCCAGCGGCCCGAGCGTCACGCGGCCCGATTCCGTCTCCAGCACCAGCGGCGCGCCGGCGTGCCAGGCCCAGATTTCCGGCGCATCGACCCGGTGCCAGCGCGACGGCCCGCCCTCCAGCAGGAAATAGATCGAGGTGACGGCCGTCCGCCCCTCCCCGGGCGCGCGGTAGATTTCCCGGTAGAAGCCCCCTTCCGGATGCGGCTCCAACCGAAGCCGCCGGACCACTTCTTCAGCCGTCATGGCGGCCCGGCGCTTTCCGCCACTTGCGCGATGGCGTCCAGCTTCTCCCGGATTTCCGGGTCGATCTCGCTGTTGGGAACATGGTCGGCAAGCTCGTGGAAATTCTTCTTCCGCATGAGGTTGGGCAGGCTTAATTTCTCGAAATAACTGTCGAAAAGCGGGGGTAAAAACTCGTCGCTCACCTTCATATCTCCATCCCAGGGCGCCCCCCTGTTCAACCTTCGCAATGCATCGGAGGTTTCTTCGATAGCCTCATACATCGCCTGTACCCGTCTTTCAGCCTGCGCCGCGGTGAATAACGGCCCGCTCCATTCGTTCGGCGCGGAGGCGGCCGCCCAGCTTTCCAAGGTCGCCGGTGTGCAGAGATAATTTTCGATTTCCCGTTTATGCCAATCGACGATGCGAAGGCTGCCTTCGCCGGATTGTGCGCTCTCCAGCCGGTCGAACAAGGCTAAGCCATGCAGTTTCGGCACGGCGTCGGCAAGGCCGTAGAAATGTTCGCGCACCTTGCGTAGCTCGTTGCCGCAATAATGGACGAACGGCCGCCGCAGCGCCTCTATGGCGCCTTCATGGCCCAGACGCATTGCGAAGGCCTGGAGAGTCGCCAGATCGGTGGAGCCTTCCAGATAAAGCACCCAGCCCATTTGGTCCGCTTGCGAATAATGATCCCAACCGATTTCGGCGAGCGCCTTGTAGAGTTGGCTCCCCCTGTCACCGATCGTTCGCGGCCGACGGACAAAGGCGACAACCAGATCGCGCCCGGCGGCTTCGTTTAGCAGCACTTCCGAATGGCTTGCCGCGATGACCTGGCTGCCGCTCTGCGCGGCCGTCTTCGAGAGCAGGCGGTAGATTTCGCGCTGGCGCAGGATTTCCAGATGCGCGTCCGGTTCGTCCAGCAGCAGCACATTGCCGGGATTGGCGCAGAGATAGGCCAGGATCAGCAGCGTCTGCTGCAAACCCCGCCCGCTGGAGGAGAGGTCGAGCAGAACGCCGTCTTCCCTGTAGGCCATCTCGATCTCGCCCCGCTGCGGCGCGTGGCGAGGCTCTTCGAGCCGGACGCCGAACAGCCGGTCGATCTGCGCGACCAGCCTTTCCCAAAGTCCGGGCCGGTCCGTGTCGCTGGAAATGGCGTAGCAGAGGTTCCGCAGCACTTCGGCGGTGCGCCCCTCGCCGATGCGCACCTTGACCGCGCCGTCGGGCAGAAGGATTTCCGTTGCGGAAAGCCCGGACATCGGTGGCAGGAAGGCGATCTGCGTCTTTCCGGCCTCGGAGGGCACAGGCATCCGACCGCCCCCGCCGGTCCGCAGCGGGCGGCAATAGAAGGATTCCTCATTGGCGTAGTCGAATTCGAGGCCGCAGGCCCAATGCCGGTCCTCGGTAACGCCCTCGACGATCACGTCGATGCGGATATTGTCGGTGCGCTGATTACCGTGCTCGCTGCGCTCGACGCGCCGCGTATGCAGCCCGCGCCAGAGCATGTTGGCCCTGGGGACCGGGATGGCCGTCAGGTCGCGGCGGTTGACCGTGACGCCGGGGCGTTTTTCGGGCGCCGTCCGTCCGAAGCGTTTGGCCAGCCATTGTTTCAGGCCGGCGTCCCAGAGCGCGAGCGCCTGCATCGCCGTCGTCTTGCCGGAATTGTTCGGGCCGACGAACACCACCGGATTGCCAAGTTCGATCTCGACGTCCTCGAACCGCTTGAAATTGCGGACGGTGAGTTTCGTCAACATTGCTGCGTCCTCATCCGTCCCGTTCCTTCAGCCCGGCGAGCGCGGCGAAGGGGCCTTCCGGCTCCTCTTCCGCCTCCGGGTCGTATTCGAGTTCGGCGATGTCGGCGCCGGGGGCGCGGGGATGCGGGTCGAGGCCGAGCGCCAGCACCTCCGAGACCAGCTCCAGCAGATCGACGCCTTCGGGCGGAAGCGGCTCGGGCGCATCCTCCTCCAGCGCGGCCACCTCGATCTCACCCTCGTCCGCCTCGACAGGCCCCGGCAGGTAGCGCCGTGTTTCCGGTTCGGCGAAGTCCTCGTCGAAGAGCTCGGCCGTCACCACGCAGAGCCGCCGCAGCCGGGCCGCCACCCGGCCTTCCAGTTCGAGCCCGCCGCCGGGCAGCGGCCGGACGGCGAACGCCGCCTCGACGACATGCACCGCCGGCAGGTCGAACAGCGCCGCAAGCGCCCGGCATTCCGCCTTCGTCGCGCGTGCCTCGATGCGCGTCCCGGCCTCGGGGCGGGGGATGCGCCGGGTCAGCATGGCGGGGCGTCCGGAAACGAGACCCCGCCGGCAGCGAGCCGGTCGTCTTCCTGCGTCGCCAGAGCCGCCTCGACGGCGCGGATATAGGCCGCCGCCCGTTTCGGCTGGCCGGGCGCGGCCTCCAGGGTGCCGTAGAGGTTGCGCTCCGCCGCCGCCGCCAGGTCGCCGCCCCGGTCGAGCCCGTCGCTATAGGCGTCCAGCCGGCCGTAAAAGGCGGACGCCATCTGTTTCACCTTCCGGCCGACCGAGAGGTCGCCCGCGCCCATCTCGCGCAGGCTCTGGTCCATGTCCGCAACGAAGAGATCGACCAGCCCCTGGCCCAGCCCCGCCAGCGCCGGCGACCGCTGCAGGCGCCTGAGCAGCAGCGCCGCATGCAGGGTCACCAGCTCGAACCGCCCGTCCAGCGTGTCCGGCACGCCGAGCGCCAGCATGACCGCCGGCCGGCGCGCCGCATCGACGGCCGCGCGGTAGAGCGCCCAGGACGCATCCGCGGGCTGCCGCCCGAAAATCAGGCGTTTCAGCGCGCCGAGATTGACAGCGGGGCCTCGTCTCGCCATCAAGAAGCGGAACTCCGGAGCGGGAAAGCGTCGCCCATGATACGGACTGCCGCCATGCTTGTCGCGCTTGGCCTCGTGCTCGCCGGCTGCACGCCCGCCATCGACCATCGCGGCTATGTGGTGCCGAAACAGGCGGTGGAGAAGTTGGCCTCGGGCACGGCGACCCGCGATGAAGTGCTGCAGGCGCTCGGCTCGCCCTCCAGCACGGCCGCCCTGGACGACAACACCTGGTACTATATCGGCGAGACGACCTGGCGCGAGGCGTTCCTGGATCCCGAACTGATCGAGCGCCATATCCTCATCCTGCGCTTCGACGAGGGCGGCCTGCTTTCCGAGATCGGGACGAAGGACGCCAAAAGCGGCCGCGAGGTCGTGCTGGTCAGCCGCGAGACGCCGACGGCCGGCCATTCGATCACCATCCTGGAACAGATACTCGGCAATGTCGGCCGCTTCAGCCAGCCGGCCGGGGCCCAGTAGAGCGGATCAATCCCGGTCGCGGTCGCGGTCCTTGCGGAAGCCGGGGCGCCTCGGGCCGCCGCCCCTCGGCGGGCCCCGCCGGTCGTCATAGCCGCCGCGGCGGTCGTCGCCCCGCCTGTCCTCGAAGGGCCGGCCCCTGCGGTTGTCGCCCTGCCGGTCGGGGGGCCGCGCGCCGCGCTGCCATTCCAGCGTGATGCGGAACGCCGCGCCTTCGTCTCCGGCCGCCACCACCGGCTCGCCGGCGGCGTCGAACTTCAGCGCGAACGCGATCGCCACCTTTCCGGGGTCCGCGGCCTTCACCTGCTCCAGCAGGGTTCCGGCCAGCGGTTGCAGGCGCGAGACGGCGCGCTCGAACCGCGGCACGATCTCCATCCCACCCGCGGCCGCGTCTTCAGGCGACTCCGCCTCGCCGGCAAGGGTTTCGACATGGATCGTGCTGCCGTCGGACAGCAGGAACTTGACGGTCTTCGCGGTCATATGCAGGGCAATCCTATGCCGCGTTCGTTGCGGCGACGGGCACCCGGGACAAACTCCCCGGCGCAAGGGCGGCGGAACTTACCACCCCGCTCGCCCGGGCCCAACCTAATTCGCGGAAAGAGGCGCCGACAGCGGCACGCCCGGCACGCGGATGCCGTTAGGCCGGCCGGACGCGGTCGCCTCCTGGTATTCCTCCGTCATCAGCGGCGGCAGGTCCGGCCCGTCCGCGCAGGCGAGCCAGAGGCGCAGCATGTGGCGCTTCCGTTCCGGGTCCTCCCAGTCCTCATAGGCGGTGCGCGAATGCAGGATGCGGTGGTTGGAGACGATCTGGACGTCGCCCTCCTTCAGCGCCATGTCGAGATGCAGCGCAGGGTCGGCGGCGAGCGCGTCCAGCATGTCCATCGCCTCGGTCTGCAGGGCCGAGGGCTCCGGCGGGCCGGGCATGGCGCGGGCCTTCTCCACGGCGCTGCGCACATAGGTCGTGACCACATTGCCCCGCCAGGGCACGAACACCGGCACATCCGCCCAGGGCTTCCGGCCTTCCGGCACCTCGCCCCAGCGCGTGCGGGCCATCGGGCGGCATAGCGCGTCCGCCAGGTCCGGGCGGCGGCGCACCATCTCGTTCCAGAGGGTGACGGAGCTCACCAGCGAGGAGAGCCCACCCACGCGCGCGGTGCGCAGGCAGAGCAGGCAGGCAAGGTCCGACTCGTCGGTGTGATAGGGCAGGCGCGCACTGGTCTGGTAGCCGCGCGTCTCCGGGCGCGCATAGTCGAGGCCGAGATCGCGGACATGGCCCAGCACATGGCCCTTGCCGTTCTGCGAAACCGCCTCGCCCAGATGCAGGCCGATGAGCCAGAAGGCCGCCGCCGCACGCCTGAGTGGCCAGCGCCCGACCGGCAGGCCCCGGATCACCTGGAAGCCGATGCCGTGCAATACCTCCTCGCGGATGCGGGCAAGCCGCCCCGACAGTTTCGGCAGGGGGTCGCGGACGATCTCCAGGATGGGCGCCCCGTCGAGGCGCGCGGCCGCCGCCTCGATCTCTGCGACCTCTTCCGGCGCGAGCTCATGCATCCAGAGGTCCGGTTGCCGCGCCATGTCGGGCCCGCGCCAGCATTGCGGCGTCTCCACCGGAGCCGGGCCCGCATTCAGGATATCGTTCATCGTTCCGCCTTCCCGACCCGTCAGTCGATGCGCCCGGGGTCCGCCTGCCGGACCGGGACTTCCATAAGGTCCTCGCCCCAGACGATGTCGCCGCCGAAGACCGGCGCCATCTCGCGCAGGATGCGCGAGCGCATGACGGGCGTGTCGATCTGGCTCGTGATATGCGTCAACACCAGGGTCGCCACACCTGCCTCGGCGGCGACCTCGGCCGTGTCCCTATGGTTGCCGCAGGCGCGGCGGTATTCCGGCGAGGGCTCAGTGCCGGTGAAGAAATGGTTCATGTGGATCAGCACGTCCGCGCCCCGCGCCAGTTCGACGATACCGGGGCACACGCCGCCGCTGTCGCCCGAATAGCAGACCGAGCCCGCATCCGTGTCGATGCGGTAGGCGAGGCATTGCAGATAGGGCTGGAAATGCCAGCCCTCGCCCACGGTGACGCGCCAGCCGCTGCCCTCCATGACGTCGCCGGGACCGACCTCGCGCACCTGCGGGTCCGGCCGGGCGCGCTCGCCGACGCCGCCGCGTGCCTCGTAGATGTCGAGGCTGCAGCGATGGCGGGTGCGCGCCTCGATATCGGGGCCGTACACCCCCTCCGGCGAGAACAGCAGCTCCGTCATGCGCGCCGTCGGCGGCGGGCCGAACACCTGCAACTCGCCGGGTTCGCCCGCGCCCTGGTCCCAGCGGTTCATCACGAGGCGGGCATAGTCCATGCAGTGGTCGTAATGCAGGTGGGTGAGGAAGCAATGGGTGACATCGACCGCCCGCCGGCCCGCCTCCAGCAGCCGGTGATGCGCGCCCGGCCCGTGGTCAAAGACGATGGTGTGCCAAATCGAGACGAATTTTCGCCTGTAGATGGCACTGGGGGTTTAAGCGTTGCCTTCCTCGCAAGGAGCTGCATCATAGGGACTTTCCGGGGGCGATGCAAGCCCCTGTCGCATGATTTCGTTTGCGGTGATTTCGGCATGCATTTGCAAATTGGGGATTTTCGGGGTGTCCGTGGGGCAGCCGTGAGCGCCACGGCCGGATACGGCGCACCGCCCGTGGGTGCGTGTGAACATGGGTGCGCCATGGATGCGGTGCTCCAAGATAATGCGGGGAAGCGCCTGTGTCATGTCCGTGTGCGCGACATGGGGTCGGGGTGTCGAATCCCAGAGGATACCGGAGGTTGACGATGCCGGTGCGTGCGGTGCGTCTCTGCTTCGTTTGCCGGCTTGTTGCTTTGAACGCCAGGATCGGGGATTTTGCGGTGTGCGCGGGAAGCGGCGCGGTGGAGCGCAGTCCCTGACCTAAAGAACCATGGGGCGCCGGGCCAACATGGATAGGGCATTGATGCGGTGCGCCTGTGGCTTGCGCGAAACTCCATACGGCGCGCTTGTGTTTTCCGGGAAGGAGAGGCGGTTTGGCTGGGGACGATGGCAGGAAGCGGCCGCGCTCGGTGATGGCGACCGACAGCGTGTGGGGACTTGTGCGCGCTCGGGCGGCGAAGGCGGGGATGTCGGCTTCGGAGTTCCTGCTGTCTCGGGCGCTTGCGCCTGCGGAGGCGATGTCCGAGGGCGGCGGTCTGCCGCCGGCGGCTGAGCGGCGCCTGGCGGTGGATATTCGCCTTCTGGTGCTGGCGGAGGGGATGCGGTTCGCGCAGGAGGGCCGGGAGGGCGTGTGGCGCCGTCTTGTTGAGGAAGCGGAAGCGTCGGTTGCGGATGACGAACGGGAGGGGTGAGAGGCAACGCCCGCGCGTGCAGTGCTTTCCCTGCGCTGGAAGCGCCGCACCGGCGCGCGCGCCGCGCCTGGGCGCCAGGGCCCTGCGTTGAGCGCCCGCGGACGCCATGCCCGGGCGCCGGGGCCCATGGATTCAGCGCCCGCGCGCGCGGGCGCTTTTCCCGCGCTGGAAGCGCTGAGCCGCCGCGCGCCGGGCCGGAGCGCTGAGCGGGCGCGTCCGCAGCGCTTGAAGCGCCGCATCGACGCGCGGTCCCCGCTTGGGCGCCGGGGCCCGGCGCCCATGGATTTCGTGGAGCGCGCCTGTGGCCGCCGCGTCTGGGCACCAGCGCCACGGGCGCGGCGGCCGGGGCCCGCGCGGATTTCGCCGCCATGGGGATAGGCGCGGGATCGTGTACATAAGAAATGCCCCGACCGGAACCGGAGTGGCAGCGGTTCGGGGCGAAATGGAAGGGAAAATCGGGATAGGGGGGAGCCTCGCGGCTCCGCCCCTCCCACACCACCGTGCATACGGGTCCGTACACGGCGGTTCGACGGATTTAAGCTGCGGGCCGGCCTCGCAACGAGGCGAGGCCGATCCGTTTGAGGAAGGCGTTGGGTAGCGCGTATGCGAGGGCGGGACTGTTGCTGAGCCTCCACGGGCCGTGGGCACTGCCGGCGGTTTTCGCCGCCAAGTGCTTGTTGACGCCGAGGCGGCGCAGCGCCGCAAAGCGGGTCCGCCCGCGCTTCCACTGCTGCCAGACAAAGGCACGGAGCCGTCGTCTGACCCATCTGTCGAGGATGAGCAGTATCGAGGGGGTCTCGCAGAAGCCGAAGTAGCCCCGCCACCCGACAAGGTAGCGGGAGAGTTCGGCGACAAGGCGAGCTAGGCTGACGCTCCTGGTGCGGCGCGTCATCTCCCGGACCCGTGCCTTGAACCGGGCGAGCGCCTGCGGCGCGATGCGCCGCTTCGTTGCCCGCGCGGCGGTGAAGCTGAAGCCCAGGAAGGCCCGCGCCGACGGACGGTCCACCGCGCTCTTGTCTGCATTGACCTTCAGCTTGAGCCGCCGGACGAGGAACCGCGTCACGCTTGCCATGACCCGCTCGCCCGCCCGCCGGGACCGCACATAGATGTTGCAGTCGTCGGCATAGCGGACGAAGCGGTGACCGCGCTTCTCCAGTTCCTTGTCCAGAACGTCGAGCATCAGATTCGACAACAAGGGCGAGAGTGGGCCGCCCTGCGGCGTTCCCTCGGTGGTTGGCCCGACCAGCCCGCCGTCCAGCACTCCCGCGGTAAGGAAGCCGCGGATGAGCCTGAGCAGGCGTTTGTCGGCCACGCGCTTGGCCACCAGTCCCATCAATATGTCGTGGTTCACCCGATCGAAGAACTTCTCCAGGTCGAGATCGACGACATGGGCATAGCCCGCGCGGATATGCTCCTGCGCGCGCTCTACCGCCTGATGGGCCGAGCGTCCGGGCCGGAACCCGTAGCTCGCATCCGAGAAGCCGGGGTCCCAGT
>JAPOZD010000313.1 GCA_026706245.1 Alphaproteobacteria bacterium | reverse complement strand
CACGCTGACCGCGGCCGTGTCGTAGATGCTGACATAGGCCTTGCGGCTTTCCCCGACCCTGCCGGCCGCGATCCCGGCCCGGCATGCGGCCTTGTCCGGGTAATGCAGGCGGATCGACTCGAATTTCGTCGTCGCGGTCCACCCCTCCCACGCCCGGACGATCCCGCCCGCCGCCTCGATCTCGGCCGGCGTCAGCGCATTCAGCGGATGGGCGCCGCGCTCGGTCGCCGGGGTGTTGTTGCTGGTATTCGCCATCGGTTCTGTCCTTCCCAGGCGGGCATCCAGGCCGTCGGCCGTATCGGCGGCCGGACGGGAGCGGGTTCAGCGGCTCAACTGCCCGTAAAGACCGGGCGGCGCTTTTCCATGAAGGCGGTGCGGCCCTCGCGGTAGTCGGCGCTGTCGAAACACGCCTTGCCCAACGCCTCGATGAGGCCGGCCTCCCGCTCCTGCCGGTCGGCCATCACCTCGCGGATGGTGAGCTTGGAAGCACGGATCGAGAGCGGCGCATTGACGGCGAGTCGAGCGGCATAGTCGCGCACATGGCCTTCCAGCTCCGCCGCCGGCACAACGCGGTCGATCAGCCCGATCGCATAGGCCTCCTCCGCCGGCAGCCGCCGGCCGGAGAACAGGATGTCCTTGGCGCGCGCCGGCCCGACAAGCCCGACGAGGCTCCGCACATTCTCGAAATTATAGGCGATGCCGAGCCGGGCGGCGGGAATGCCGAACTCGGAACCCTCGGCGGCGAAGCGCAAATCACAGGTCATGGCGATGCCGAGGCCGCCGCCCATGCAGAAGCCGCGGATCATGGCGATCACCGGCTTCTCCGCGCCCGCCAGCCGTCGGCGCCCGGCATCGGTTGCTTCCGCGTAGCGCGCCGCGGCCGCAGCGTCGGCGCGGTTCTTCTCGAACTGCGAGATGTCCGCTCCGGAAACGAAGGCCTTGTCGCCCGCGCCCTTCAGCACGATGACGCGTACCTCCGGATCGGCCTCGAAATCCGCGAGGATGGCGTCCGCGCCCTGCCACATTTCCATCGTCATGGCGTTGCGCCGGGCCGGATTGTTGAAGGTCATCCAGCCGATACCGGCGTCCTTCCCGGCCAGCATCCTGCCGTCGGCATGTTCCATTCCGGCGCTCCTCGCCTGCGGACCGTTCATTCCTCGTGGGTATAGCCCGGTCAGCCGGCGGCCGCATCCTCTTCGCGCCGGGACTTCGCCACTTCCTTGATGCGGTCGAACTCCGCCCGGCGCCGGGCGATCTCCTCCGGCGGCACCAGGTCGATATTGGAGTAGTCGCGCTTCCAGGACGGGTCGGCGGACCAGCGCAGCGGACTGCGCATTGTGGTGTTCGGGCCCGGCGCGCTTTCCAGCAGCCGGAGCGCGAGCGCCAGCGTCTCGCGCTGCGAGTCCGGGTCGTGGGGACGCCCGGCAGGGTTGCCCAGCGGGAAATCGCTGAACAGGAAACGCGGCACGCCCGCATGCTCCACGATGTCCCTGGCGCAGCCCATGACGACGGTCGGGATACCGGCGGCTTCCAGCGTGCGCGCGACCAGACTCACGGTCTGGTGGCACACGGGTCAGTTGGCGGCGAGCAGAGCCGCGTCCGCCCCGTCCTCGCGGCAACGCGCCAGCAGCTCCGGCGCATCCACCTCGATGGTCGCGGCGTGGCTGCGGTTCGTGGGCGCGCCGTGGAAGCGCGGCGCGACCGCGCCGACCCGGCCCTCCGCCGCCGCCGTGCGGAGTTCGCGGAGCGGGAACCAGCTGCCGATGTCCTCGGCCGTGGTGTGGTCGCGGTCGATGGCGATATGCGAGATGCGCAAGTCCGGGTCCGAGGCGCTGTCGCCGGAATAGACGCTGTAGAACTTGGCCGCCGCATTGTAAGGCGCGCCCGGCCCCTGGTCGCCCTTGCCGGGCCGGTAGGGCGCCGCCGTGGTAATCAGCGCGACCCGCGCCGCCGCCAGCGGCTTCTCCAGCGCCGCAAAGGGCGTCTCGACATAATGCGCCCACTCGTAAGGCTTGCCGTAGCCCAGCGTCTTGTAATAGCGGCGGATGCGGTCGAGATAGGGGATCGGCCGGTCCTCCGCCGGCGCAAAGCCGAAACGCCCGTTCATCGTTCTTCTCCCTGTCTTCCGGCGGCGGGTGTCGCTTCCGTTCATTCGCCGGGGCCCATGCCCTTGGCGGCAAGCTCCTCCAGCGCCTCCGGCGCCTTTTCCAGGTGGCCGAGGCCCATGCCGCGCAGCACATGACCGGCCTTGGTGAACTGGATCTTCGTGTAGGTGGTGAGCTCCACCCGGTTGCCCCAGGGGTCGAGGAAGTCGGTGAACGGCCCCTCCAGGAACTCCACGCCCATCTCCTCCAGCCGGCGGATGGCGAGCTCCTTGTCGTCCACGGCGATGCCGAAATGGCGATGGTCGTCCGGCCCCTGCCGGCGGCCCAAGGAGAAATTGATGAATTGGTCGCCGAAATAGACGAAGGCGGCCTTCTCGCTCTGCCGCGCGATCTCGAGCTCGAGAAAGCCGCCGTAGAACGCCAGCGCCTCCTGAATGTCGCCTACCTCCAGCGCGACATGGTTGATGCCGACCGGCACCGCCTTTTCCGCCATGATTCCGTCTCCCTGTTGCGCCGGCGGCTCAGGCAAGGCCGAACATCGGCTCGCCCGGCACCGGCATTTCGGCCGTCAGCACATTCTCGCTGAGCGAGTTGGTGATGAACAGCGTGCGTCCGTCCGGGCCGCCATAGGCGACATTGGTGGTGAGCAGGCCGCCGTCGCAGGCGACCGCCCGGTGGGTCGGCAGGCCGGTCGCCGACCAGAGCCAGACCTGTCCGCCGCCGGCATGGGCGACGGCAAGATTGCCGGCCCGGTCCACGGCCATGCCGTCCGGCCCCATGCCGCCGATCAGCCGGCAGAAGAGCCCGACCCTGTGCACGGAGCCGTCCTCGCGGAACGGCACCCGCCACACGGCATTGTCGCGGGTCACGGCCACATAGAGCTCCGTCTCGGCCGGATTCATGACGAGACCGTTCGGGCTCGGCGCATTGGAAACCAGGCAGTCGAGCTCGCCGGACGCGGAAAGCCGGAACACGCGGCCTGTCGGGTCGTGCAGGCCGGTGCGGCCCTGGTCCGTGAAATAGAGGTCGCCGTTCGAGGCGAAGAACAGGTCGTTCAGCCCCTTGTAGCCGGGCAGCCGGTCGGGGCCGAGAAAGGTCTCGACCCTGCCGTTCTCGGGATCGACCACCATCACGCCGTTCTGCCGGTCGGCGACGAACAGCCGCCCGTCCCGATGGAGCTTCATGCCGTTGGGATGGCCGTCATACGTGGCCGTCACGGACCAGCCGCCGTCGGGAGCGAGCTTCAGGATGCGCCCGAAGGCGATATCGACCATGTAGAGGTTGCCGGCGCCGTCGAAGGCCGGGCCTTCCAGGAACGAGCCGACCGCGTGGCCGCGGAAGATCTCGCGGGCGAAATCGCTCTCGCGGTCCGTAATCCGCAGTTCGTCCGGCAGGACGGCGTGGATGCGGGTCTCGATGATCTGGGGTTCGGGGACCATGGCCGGTGTTTACACTTTCTCGAGCTTCTGCAGCGTGCGCAGCCAGCGGGGCCGGGGCTCGTCGCCGAAGCTCGACGGCCAGTTGGTGTAGGCGACCTCGCCCACATAGATGTCGCCCCGGCTGTCCACGGCGAGGCCGTGCGGGGCCAGGAACTTGCCGGGCTCCTGCCCCGGCCCGTCCTCGCCGCCGAGGCGGGCTATCAGCTCGCCCTCGTTCGTGACGATGGAAAGGCGGGGGCCGAGATTGGGGTGGTGGCGGTTGACGGCCATACCCGGCCCGAGTTCGCCGATGAAGCAGTGCGGGCAGGAGCCGCGCGGCATATAGAGGCCGCAGGGCCGGTGGAGGTTGTTCCACTGCGCCTCGTAGCGCCCTTCCGTGTCGAACACCTGGACGCGGTGGTTTTCGCGGTCCGCGACATAGATCCAGCCGTCATCGTCGGCGGTGATGTTGTGGACGATGTTGAACTGCCCGGGACCGGTGCCGCTCTCGCCCCAGCTTTTCACCAGCCTGCCGTCCGGCGTGTATTTGTGGACGCAGGCATTGCCGTATCCGTCGGAGACGAACAGGTGCCCGTCCGGCGAGATCGCGGTGTGGGTGCAGCGGTGGAAGGGCTCGTTGCTCATGAAGGGCGCGGGCGTTCCGGGCACGCCGAGCTCCATCAGCACCTTGCCCTCGGGTGTGCAGCGCCGGACGGTGTGGCTGCCGTCGTCGGTGAGGTAAAGCGTCCCGTCCGGGCCGATATGGATGCCGTGGGCGCGCGGATACTCCCCCTCGCCCCAGGAGCGGAGGAAATTGCCGTCCCGGTCGAAGACGATCATCGGGTGCTCGCCCCGATTGAAGACATAGACCCGGTCCTCGCTGTCCACCGCGACCGCAGCGACATCGCGGAACTCCCAGCCGTCGGGCAGCTTCGCCCAGTCCTCCACGACCCGGTAGCGGTGCTCGCCGCTGCCCAGAATGACCGACATGGCCTCGTCTCCTCCCTCTCCCGGGAGCCGGGATTGTCCTCCGCCAGCCCCCGTGCGGCAAGCGGGAAGGCGGCTCAGAGCCGGGCGATCGCGGGGAGCGCCTCCTCGGAGAACAGGGTAAGGTTGGCGACCGTGTCTTCGTGGCTGATGAAGCCGCCCTGCCCCATCATCAGCAGGTGCTCGAACCCGCCGACGGCCGCGGCGAATTCCTCCACCTGCTCCACCACCTGCGCCGATGTGCCGGCGAAGGCGACGCCGGCGGCCATGAAGTCCTCGACCGTGCCGTCCTGCATCAGGAAGTCGGAGCCGTCGCGGCGCTGGATGCGAAGTTCGGACCCGCTGCGGATCAGGCCCGCCATCCGCGCCGCCGGCGAATAGCCCGGCGGGTAGAAGAACTGGGACTGCACGCGCGGCGTGGTCCGGCTGTAGTCGAGGATCTGGTGGGCGCGCCGCTTTCCCTCGGCCTCGGTCTCGCCGACGCCTATGATGCAGAGATAGGCGAAGCGGTCCGGCCCGGGGTCGAAGCCCGCCTCCGCCGCGCTTTCCCGGTAGGCGCCATAGACCACCGGGGTGTGCATGTAGCCCGTGTTCAGCGCGGCGATAACATAGCCCTTGCGGGCGACGCGCTGGGCCGAGCCGGGGCTCGCCACCGTCATCCAGATCGGCGGATGCGGCTGCTGCCAGGAGCGCGGCCAGACATTCACCTCCCGGTAGTGGTAATGCCGGCCCTCCCAGTTGAACGGTCCGTCATGGGACGTCATTGCCTTGACGATGAGGTCATGCGCCTCCCAGAAGCGCTCCTCGAGTTCGGCCGGGTTGGAGTTGGCGGGGTTGATCTCGAAGGGCGCGCCCTTGACGAACCCCATCTCGACGCGCCCGCGGCTGATGACGTCGAGCATGGCGTATTCCTCGGCCACGCGGACCGCGTCCATGCGGTTGCCGATCGGCATGCCGAGGCAGAGCAGGCGGGCCTTCTCGGTCTCACGCGCCAGGATCGCCATCGGGATGGTGCAGACCGAGGTGGTGCAGGTCGCCGTGGCATGGTGCTCGTTCACCATGATATTGAGGCCGAGCCGGTCGCAGAGCGCCCATTCGTCGAGATAGCGGTGATAGAGGTCCGCGCCGATCTCCGGGTCGTACACTCGGCTCGGGATCACGTTGCGCAGGCCTTCGTTCAGGAACTCCCAGCCCGGATGGTAAGCCATCTCGCTGAAATGCCAGACCTGCATCATTTGCTCTCCACAAAGGCCAGGATTGCATCGGCGGTCGCTTCGGCCCGTTCGATATGGGGGTAGTGGCCGGCGGCGGCGACAGTCTCGAAGCGCGCATCGGGCAGCCGGTCCGCCAGTCTGCGGCCGTAGTCCGGCGCGGCGAAGCCGTCGCTCTCGCCCCAGAGCAGCAGCGTCGGGACGGCGGCGCGGTGCAGCCATTTCGCCAGCAGGGGGTTGTGCATATAGGGCTTCCAGCCGTACCAGGCCGCCCACTGGCGCTCCAGCGCGACGGTTTCGACCGCCGCCTCGTCGAGCACGGCATGGTCCGGCGCCCAGCGGGCAGGGTCGTGGAAGAGCGCCCGCGCCGCCTCGGCCTCCGGCATGAAGACGAGGTCGGCGAAGTCCCGCTCCTCGCGTCCCGAAAGCTTGACTCCGACCGGGGCCAGCAGCGCCATGCGTCCGATGCGGGAGCGGTCGCGCACCGCCATTTCCAGCGCGACCCACCCGCCGAGCGAGGCGCCGACAAGGATCGCGTCGCGCTCATCCAATTCTTCCAGCAGGTCCAGATAGCGGTAGGCGAGGTCGTCCACGCTGCGGAAGTCCGGATCCGGCGGCGTCCCGTCATAGCCCGGATAGAGCGGCGCATGCAGGTCCCGGCCCGCGCCCAGCCGTTCGAGGAACGGCCCGCCCATACCGGTGAAATGTTCGCCGTGAAGAAACAGCACCAGGCTCATGAATGTCGCTCCCCCGGGGTCCGGTGCGCGGCGGGCCCGCCTTTACGCCTTCTCGAAATCGATCTTCTGGTCCACCGGCGCGCCGGCAAGGCTCCGCCTGAGGCAGTCGAGCGCGAGTTCCACACCGCCCTGGCGCGCCCGCCGCGCGCCGCCGATCAGCAGCGCGCGGCGCTCCAGGCCGCCCTCCGGTCCGGCGAGCGCAACATGCACCCTGCCGGTCCCCGGATCGACCGCCGCGGCAAGGCCGTGCGTCGCCCGGTCGGCCCGGCGAACGCCCTCGGCCAGTTCCATCGGCGAGGCGTCGTCCGGCAGGCCCAGCGGCCGCGCGACAGCCGCCATGTCATTGCCGGAGGACGCGCGCAGGAAAACGCCGCCCTCTTCACCGGCCGCGGCAAGCCGTGCGCCCAGCCCCCCCTGGGAGCCGGTCTCGACCGTGCTCAAGGTGCCGCCGAGCGCCTGCAGGCACGCCAGCACCGCGCCTTCCAGCGTGCCGTCATCCTCCGCGACGATGAAATTGCCGAGCCGGCGGCGGACTTCCTCTTCTATCGGCTCCAGCAGCGCCTCGGCCGCCTCGCGCGTCGGCGCCGCGACAGCGAGCTTCGTTTCCAATTGCGGGTAGTGCGACTGGAAGCCGAGCTTGACCCGGCCCTCGCCGTCCATCGCCTCGATGCCGGTCAACAGATGGTCGGCGCGGGATTCGCCGATGCCGAAGGAATGGAAGCGCTTGAGGTGCATCACCGCCTCGATGCCGCTCATCGCGCGCAGGCGCGGGATCAGCTGGTCCTCCGTCATCACGTCAAGTTCCGACGGCACGCCCGGCGTGAAGAAGAACCGCGCCCCGCCGATGTCCATCGCGAAGCCGCAGGCCGTGCCGACCGGGTTGTCGATCAGCTCGGCGCCTTCCGGCAGCATGGCCTGCTTGCGGTTGTTGGGCGGCATCTCGCGGTTGCGCCGGCGGTAGAAGGCCTGGATGTTTTCGAGCCATTCCGGCCGGAGGCCGAGCGCCACCCCCGCCGCTTCCGCCGCCACCTCCTGGCTGAGATCGTCCACGGTCGGCCCGAGGCCTCCGTTGACGATCACGGCGTCGGCCCGCCCGGCGGCGGCGTCGAAGGCAGCGCGCAGCTCCGCGCGGTCGTCGCCCACCGTGGTTTCGCGCACCACCGCCAGGCCGAGCTCCGTCAGGCGCCGGCTGAGCCGACTGAAATTGGTGTTGACGGTCTTGCCGCTCAGCACCTCGTCGCCGGTGCAGATGACTTCGATGCGCAAGAGCCCCGCTCCCCCCGATGCCTCAGGGAGATAGCAAGCCCCGGCGCTGCCTGCAAATGCGGGCCGGGCGGGGCTTTATGGCAAGGGCCTGTGTCCCGTTGTGGAACAATCAACAGGTTGTCGCTGGATAGGCGCCATCGCAAAGCGAAATTCAGTATTGACTCGAAAATGAATAATAATTCTAATCATGTTCATGATGGAAATTTTCATTGCCACTTCTGGACGCTTGATGCGCACCCCCCTGGCGGCGGAGTCAGGCTGGCTCCGGCTCCTGAGGCACCGACCGAGGGCCGGCTCGAGTGTCATGCCGCCCAGCCTGTGGCGGCACGACGCCCATGCCGCAATTGTTCGCACCCTGAGTGACAAGAGGAGACAATCCCGATGAAGACCACCCTGCTCGCCCTCGCCGCTGCCCTTGCTCTGGGCATCTGCGCCCTTGCGATAGCACCCCCCGCCGAGGCTAACCCGTGCGCTCGAAACCCGGCCATCTGCCAGTAGTTCTTGCTTCGTCGTCTCCAGATCGAAATTACCAGTGCCCTCCCGCAAAGCTGACACTGTGGCTATTTGGATCCAAGCAATTGCCGCGGTTGCCACAATTTTGGTTGCAATACTACTGTACAATCTAGAGCAAAACCTCGAAGAGAAACGACTACTTACACAGGAAAATAATGCTCAACAAGAAGAACGCCGCGCATCTGTTTCTCGTTCTGTTGCCCTCTATCGTGATTTTACAACCTCTAACGCAGTCCAATTGCTTCGCCAGATCTCCCATAGGATCAATCACGAATTGTGGAAACAAGGAGAAGCCAAGCTAAAGTACAACGCAGTGACGATATTCAATCAACCCAAATTCCAACAAGAATCGCAAAGAATTCGAAACGGGCTAGCTGAAATTTTACAGCGAGTGAAAGTTGTATATAGGTGTGGAAAATTCGAAGCTAAATACGAAAGAAAAGCAATACCGGGAGAACCGCTTTGTGACCAAGACACAATATTTGTTCTTTTAGGTGCCTTGCTTTCGGAAATTCACGCAACTTTCCGACCAGTAATATACTGTGATCAATTCTTCAAGGAACGTTATCTAGAGCGAGACGAAGTGTCAGGTCATATAAGCATGTTCGAAGCACTGATCAAGGACCATACTATAAGGGATTTTGCAAGAAAAGGGGTTGAATGGAAAGTGTTCAAAACCAAAAATAAACGTGAAGAAGCATTGGAAGATGGAACCACGAAAAAGGGAGATGCCAACTGGTCAATTTTGCGTGTTCCTAGAGATCGGTGTGAACTATATGGGAATAATTCAATATAATAAGCAAATGTTTTATTGCTGTACAGTGTTGAGCATAAATGTATATAACCTTCTCGTCATAATGTCCATTGGCGGTGCTTAAAAGCAACACTAATATTGCAAATTTCACTACAACGATCAACGATTATTGTCTGACCCCTAGATAGGTGAATGCGAAAGGGAGTCCCTTGTCAGGACCCCTGCTATGGCGGACAATCTTTAATCGGTGGATTTATGTTTCGTCAATGACCCAAAGTCGCGATCAAGAATTCTGGAAGTGCATAACAGTGTGACTGCCTCTTGACGCGCAGACGACTCAGGATGCAATTCGACTGTTCCCGGTTGGGAGTCGGCGTAATCTAAGACTCTCGGTCAAGCCGGATGCCTATTGAAACCGGTTTCGCCGAAAGCTTGGAGATGGCGACCGAAATGCACGCGAGCCGCGAGGTGCAGGTGTTGTCAGGTGTTGTACAGCGAAGGCTATTTGAGAGTGTCGCGGGCACTTTGTTGAACAATGCGGGACGCAAGCACTACGAGCGTCCAGTTTCTACGGTAGTTCCCGCGAGTGACTTCGTTGAAGCCTTGCGGCCCAGCCCTTTGCTTGCCCCCTCATTCGGGTGTAAACCCCGGCCTGCGTGGAAATCGGCAGTCTGGAGGCTTTCGCATCATGGGACACGACACCTTGGGCGCGCGCCGGACCCTTCGGGTCGGCGGCAGGGAATACGACTATTACGCGCTGGAGGCGGCGGAAGCGGCGGCGGGCGACCTCTCGCGGCTGCCGGTCTCGCTGCGCATCCTGGCCGAGAACCTGTTGCGCCACGAGGATGGGCGCACCGTCACGGTGGACGACATTGCTAGCTTCGGCGCCTGGCTGAAGGACCGCAAGGCCGGGGCCGAGATCGCCTTCCGCCCGGCGCGCGTGCTGATGCAGGACTTCACCGGCGTGCCCGCCGTGGTCGATCTCGCCGCCATGCGCCACGCCATGGCCGAGCTCGGCGGCGACCCGCAGAAGATCAACCCGCTCAATGCCGTGGACCTCGTCATCGACCACTCCGTCATGGTGGATTCCTACGGCAGCGCGGACGCCTTCAACGCCAATGTCGGCCGCGAGTTCGAGCGCAACCGCGAGCGCTACGAGTTCCTGCGCTGGGGCCAGTCGGCCTTCCGCAATTTCCGCGTCGTGCCGCCCGGCACCGGCATCTGCCACCAGGTCAATCTGGAATATCTGGCGCGCACGGTCTGGACCGAGGATGAGGACGGCCGCACGGTCGCCATGCCCGACACGGTCGTCGGCACGGACAGCCACACCACGATGGTCAACGGGCTCGGCGTGCTCGGCTGGGGCGTCGGCGGCATCGAGGCGGAGGCCGCCATGCTGGGGCAGCCGATCTCCATGCTGATCCCCGAAGTGGTGGGCTTCGAGCTGACGGGCCGGATGCCGGAGGGCGCGACGGCGACCGACCTTGTGCTGCGTGTCGTCGAAATGCTGCGCGCCAAGGGCGTGGTCGGTAAGTTCGTGGAGTTCCACGGGCCCGGCCTCGATGCGCTGGCGCTCGCAGACCGGGCCACCATCGCCAATATGGCGCCCGAATACGGCGCCACCTGCGGCTTCTTCCCCGTGGACGGCGAGACGCTCAACTATCTGCGCTTCACCGGGCGCGAGGAGGAGCAGGTGGCGCTGGTCGAGGCCTATGCGAAGGCGCAGGGCCTCTGGCGCGAGGCGGGCATGGCTGCGCCCGTCTTCTCCGACACGCTCTCGCTCGACCTCTCTTCCGTGGAGCCGGCGCTTGCCGGGCCGAAGCGCCCGCAGGACCGCGTCGCGCTCTCCGGCGTGCCGGCGAGCTTCGAGCAGGCCGTGGCCGATATCGGCGGCGGGAGCGCGCAGCCGGTCGAGGGCGCGGACTACGCCATCGAGCCCGGCCATGTGGTGATCGCCGCGATCACGAGCTGCACCAACACCTCCAACCCGAGCGTGCTGGTGGCCGCCGGCCTACTGGCCCGCAACGCGCTGGAGCGGGGCCTCAAGGTCAAGCCCTGGGTCAAGACCTCGCTCGCACCCGGCAGCCAGGTGGTGACCGACTATCTCGAGGCCGCGGGCCTGCAGGAGCCGTTGGATGCGCTCGGCTTCAACCTCGTCGGCTACGGATGCACCACCTGCATCGGCAATTCCGGCCCGCTGGCGGCGCCGATCGCCGAGGCGGTCGAGGCGAGCGACATCACCGTCGGCGCGGTGCTCTCCGGCAACCGCAATTTCGAAGGCCGCGTCCACGCCCAGGTGAAGGCGAACTACCTCGCCTCGCCGCCGCTTGTCGTCGCCTATGCGCTGGCGGGCTCGCTCACCGTCGATCTCGCCCGCGACCCGCTGGGAGAGGACGGCGAGGGCAATCCCGTCTATCTCCGCGACATCTGGCCAAGCGATGAGCAGGTCCGCGATACCATCCGCCAGGCGCTCTCGCCGGACATGTTCCGCGAGCGCTACGGCAATGTTTCCGAAGGGCCGGCGGAATGGCGCGAAATCCGCGTGCCGGCGGACGAGACCTACCGCTGGAACGACGGCTCCACCTACGTCCGCCATGCGCCCTATTTCCAGGACATGGAGCGCGAACCGGCGCCGGTCTCCGACATCTCCGGGGCGAAGGTGCTGCTCTCGCTCGCGGACAGCATCACCACCGACCACATCTCGCCGGCGGGCGCGATCAAGCGTGACGGGCCGGCGGGCGACTATCTGATCGGCCACCAGGTGCGGCCCGTGGAGTTCAACTCCTACGGCGCCCGGCGCGGCAACCATGAAGTGATGATGCGCGGCACCTTCGCCAATATCCGCATCCGCAACGAGCTCGCCCCCGGCACCGAAGGCGGCCTGACCACGCACCGGCCTTCGGGCGAGGTCATGTCCGTCTATGACGCCGCCATGCGCTACCGCGAGGAAGGCGTGCCGCTGGTCGTGTTCGGCGGCAAGGAATACGGCACCGGCTCCTCGCGCGACTGGGCCGCGAAGGGCTCGGCCCTGCTCGGCATCCGGGCGGTGATCGTGGAGAGCTTCGAGCGCATCCACCGCTCCAACCTGATCGGCATGGGCGTGCTGCCGCTGGAGTTCACCGGCGGCATGACGCGCAACGAGCTCGGTCTGGACGGCAGCGAGACAGTCGATGTGCTGGGCGTGGCGGACGGCCTTGAGCCGCGCTCGACGCTCACCTGCCGCGTGCGCCGGGCGGACGGGACCGCGCAGGAATTCGAGGTCCGCTGCCGCATCGACACCGAGAACGAGCTCGACTATTTCCGGCATGGCGGCATCCTGCCTTACGTGCTGCGCAACATGCTGGCCGAAGCGGCCTGACCCGAGAGCGGAGGAAGAGACATGGCACGCCCGACCGTCGCGGTGATCGGCACCGGCGGCACGATTTCCTCGCTGGGGCACCACAGCCTCGAACTCGCCACCTATGTGGACCATGCCACAGTGATGGAAGTCGGCGAGCTGATCGCCAAGGTGCCGGAGCTCGACCGGGTGGCGGACATCGTGCCGGTGCCGTTCCGCGCCATCCCCTCGACCGCGATAGGCCCCGCCGTCTGGCCGGAACTGCTCGCCATCGTCCACGAAACCGCGGCCCGGCCCGAGATCGACGGCATCGCCATCACCCACGGCACGGCGACCTTGGAGGAGACCGCCTATTTCCTCAACCTCACGGTCGAGACGGAAAAGACGGTCGTGCTGGTGGGCGCCCAGCGCCCGGCCTCGGGGCTCTCGACGGACGCCTTCCTCAACCTCCTGAACGCGGTGCGCGTCGCCGGCGCGCCGGAAGCGCGCGGCATGGGCGTGCTGACCGTGCTCAACGACGAGATCCATGCCGCGCGCGAGGTCACCAAGACGCACAGCGCCCGCGCGCAGACCTTCAAGGCGCCCGATTTCGGGGTGCTCGGCCATGCCGATGAGGACCGGATCGCGATCTACCGCCGGCCGGTGCGGGTCCATGCGCCCGAGGCGGCCCGCGAGCTTGGCCTGCCCGACCGCCTGCCGCGCGTCGAGATCGCCTATTCCTATGGCGGCTCGGACGGCGCGGTGCTGCGCGCCATGGCCGATCTCGGCGCGGAGGGCATCGTCATGGCCGCGCTCGCTCCCGGCAACCCGACCCCCGAGGAGCACGAGGTCATGGAAGAGGTGATGGCGCGCGGCGTGGTCTTCGTCATGGGCACGCGCGCGGGCGCCGGGCGCCTGGTACCGCTGGAGCGCCGCCGGCCGAAGGGCACGGTGCTCGCCGACAACCTCACCGTCCAGAAGGCCCGCATCCTCCTCATGCTCGGCCTCGCCCGCACGAAGGACCTCGACGAGCTGCAGGCCCTCTTCTACCGCTTCTGACGGCGGGCCCTCACCAGCCGGGCATGCCTTCCGCTCCGACTGCCTCGACGAGCGCGCCAGCCCGCACCAGCGCTACGGCGGCCTCGATATCCGGCGCCATGTAGCGATCCGCCCCGAGCGGCGGCACGACCGCGCGCAGCCTTGCGAGCGCTTCGCCCAGACGCGGGCTCGTCCTGAGCGGCCTGCGGAATTCGATACCCTGGGCGGCGGCGAGCCATTCGATCGCCAGTATCTTGCCGAGATTGTCCGTCATTTCGAGCAGCCGGCGCGCGCCATGGGTCGCCATGGAAACATGATCCTCCTGGTTGGCGGAGGTCGTCAGGCTGTCGATGCTGGCGGGCGTCGCACGCAGCCGGTTTTCGGCCGCGAGCGCAGCAGCCGTGATCTCGGCGGCCATGAAGCCGCTGTTGACGCCGGGCTCCGGGGTCAGGAAGGCCGGCAGTTCGCTCATCGCGGGATCGACCAGGAGCGCGATGCGCCGCTCTGCGAGCGCGCCGGTCTCCGAGACGGCAAGCGCGATCTGGTCCGCCGCGAAGGCGACCGGCTCTGCATGGAAATTGCCGCCCGACAGGATTTCGCCGCGCGCCGCCAGGACCAGCGGGTTGTCGGTCGCCGCGCCCGCCTCGACCGCGAGCACGGAGCCGGCCTGGCGCAGCAGGGCGAGGCAGGCGCCCATGACCTGCGGCTGGCAGCGCAGCGAATAGGGGTCCTGGACCCGCGAGCAATCGATATGGGACGCGCGAATTTCGCTGCCGGCAAGCAATGCCCTGAGCGCCGCCGCGGCATCGATCTGGGCGCTGTGGCCGCGCAGTTCGGAGATCGCGGGATCGAAGGGCGTGTCGGAGCCGAGCGCCGCATCGACCGACAATGCTCCGGTGACCAGCGCCGCGCGCAGCAGCCGCTTGGCCTCGAACAGGCCGGCCAGCGCCAGCGCGGTCGAGCACTGGGTGCCGTTGATCATCGCCAGGCCTTCCTTGGCGCCCAGCGCGACCGGCTCTATCCCCGCCGCCTGCATCGCAGCGCCTCCGGGCACGGCTTCGCCGCCATAGTCCGCCATGCCCTCGCCGATCATCACGGCGGTGAGGTGGGCGAGCGGCGCCAGATCGCCGGATGCACCGACCGAGCCCTGCGCCGGCACCGAGGGCGTCACGCCGGCCGCCAGCATCCGCTCCAGGGCCTCGATCAGCACCCAGCGCACCCCGGAAGCGCCGCGGCCGAGGCTGATCAGCTTCAGCATCATCATCAGCCGGACGACAGGCCCTGGCAGGTCCGGTCCGACGCCCGCATTGTGGGAGAGGATCAGGTTGCGCTGCAGTTGCGCGGTTTCCTCGGGTGAAATGCGCGTATTGGCGAGCTTGCCGAAACCCGTATTGACGCCGTAAACCGCTGCCTCGCCCGCAGCCGCCCGCTCGACGACCGCCGCTGCGCGCTCCACTTCCGGCCGGCAGCTCCGGTCCAGAACGACCGGCGGGCTGTCGCGATACAGCCGTTCGAGGACCGGCAGGCCCGTCGGCCCGGGCTTGAGTGTGACCGGTTCGGTCATGGTTTCCCGGTATCGCGCATGGATCGCGTCCTCGCCCGGACTTCCCTAGGCCCGGAACCGTCCTTTGTGAAGACCGGATCGCCGGCGCCATCCTCGCCGGCCCGACGAATGAGGCAGCATTTTCCCCGCCGCGGGGATACACTCGCCGGGCATTCGGCCCCTGGACCGGAGCGCATGAAGTGAGCCGACGCCCTACAGGATTTAGCCGCCTCGATAACACGCGCGATATCCGCGCGCCGCATGGCGGCGAACTCAGCTGCAGGAGCTGGCTGACCGAAGCGCCGCTGCGCATGCTGATGAACAATCTGGACCCCGAGGTCGCGGAAAGGCCGCAGGAGCTGGTGGTCTATGGCGGCATCGGCCGGGCGGCGCGCAACTGGGAAAGCTACGACCGGATCGTGGCGGCCCTGCAAGCGCTGGAGGCAGACGAGACCCTTCTGGTCCAGTCGGGCAAACCGGTCGGCGTCTTTCGCACTCATGCCGACGCGCCCCGCGTGCTGATCGCGAATTCCAACATCGTGCCGCACTGGGCCACGCTCGAGAAATTCAACGAACTCGACCGGCAGGGACTGATGATGTTCGGCCAGATGACGGCCGGTTCGTGGATCTATATCGGCAGCCAGGGCATCGTCCAGGGCACCTACGAAACCTTCG
>JAPOZD010000304.1 GCA_026706245.1 Alphaproteobacteria bacterium | reverse complement strand
TTCGCCCGACCCGGTTCGGCGCCCTGGTGCTCGGGCACGCGCGCCGCATCCTGCGCGAGATCGAGGACGGCGAGGAGGCGGTCGCGGCCGCGCTCGCCGGGCGCACCGGCCGGTTCCGCGTCACCGCGGCGCCGCTCTGGATGCAGGCCGTGGTCGCGCCCGCCGTCCAGGCGTTCCACGCCGCCTTCCCCGAGGTCGAGCTCGGGCTCCGCACCGCCGCCTGGCGCGAGGGCGTCCGGCTGCTCGACGACGGTCGGAGCGATCTCCATTGCGGCGGCCTCGACACCGGCGAGGCCCTGCCGGCGCACCTCAGGCGCGAGCGCTTCCTCGACGTGACCGGGGGCGTCGTCGCCGCAAGCGGCCATCCGCTCCACGCCGCCAGGCCGGAGCCCCGCGACCTCGCCGGCTGGCCCTGGATCGACTTCGACGGGCCGGCCGGGACCGGCCCCGATGCCGGCCGGCCGTCTCTGGACGCCGTCCTCGACGAGTTGCGCGAACTCACCGGCGGGCCGGTGCGCGCCGTCCTCCGCGCGGGCTCGGCCGGCCTGACGCTGCTGGCGGCCGGCCCGTGGCTCGCCTGGCTGCCGCTCGACCTGCTCGACCGGCTGCCCGGAACGCCGCTGAAGGCCCTGCCCCTCGACTTCGGCCGGTACCGCTACCGCGCCGGATTCATCGCCCGCCGCACGGCCGAGGATCTGGAACCCTTCAGGATGCTCGAACAGTCCGTGCGCGACGCCGCGCTCGGGCGCACCGCATAGGCGCTCGCCCGCCGCACACAGAAACATAGGACACCGCCACCCGAACGGGACGATCTTCGTGACCGGTCACCAGGGACAGGATCAGCGCCATGCCGCACAAACCATGTCGGTCCGCGCTCCCGACCTCGGTCGGCAAGCAGGAAGGCCGTAGAAAACCGCCGCCGCTCGACCGTTCGGGCCCCGATTTTCATTCCCTGACGGTGACTCGGCCGGGATGATTTCACTCCAGTCATCCCGACATGCGGGAAATTCCCGGAACCGGGCAGGTCCCGGGCATTGGCGATCGCGGCGAGCGGCGCGTATGGCGGTCCGACAGTCGGCTTTCGGCGTCCGGCGCGATGCCGGATAGCCAGCGGCGCACATCGCCGGGCGGCGGCGATCTCCGGGTGCTTGACCGCGCGGGCGCCCGAACGCATAGACGGTGGCAAGGCGCCCTCGGACGGGATGGAACATACCAATGGCTCATGAGCGAATCCGGAAATTCAACACGGCGGACACCTACCCGGAGCAGAACCTCGACAACGATCTCTGCCAGGCCGTTGTCGCGCGCGGCAGCATGGTCTTCCTGCGCGGCCAGTGTCCGCAGAGCCTCGAGGACGGCGCGAGCATCGACAGCCACGATCCGGTGGAGCAGACGCACAAGGTCATGCGGAACATTAGGCAGCTGATCGAGGAGGCCGGAGGCTCGATGGAGCATCTGGTCAAGATCGTCGTCTATCTGACCGATATCCGCCACCGCGAGCCGGTCTATCGGACCATGGGCCAGTATCTCAAGGGCATCCATCCGGTCTCCACCGGGCTGGTGGTTCAGGCGCTGGCGCGGCCGGAATGGCTGGTCGAGATCGACGGCACCGCCGTCATTCCGGATTGAGGAGGCGAATCATGGCGAAGCTCGCCAGCGAAGGGGAGCGCGTCGCATGACGTTCTCCATTGCCGCCCGCTGCGCCGACACGGGCATGTTCGGCGTTGCCGTCTCATCCTCCTCCCCGGCGGTCGCCGCCCGCTGCGCCTATGTGCGAGGCGGGGTCGGCGCAGCGCTCAGCCAGAACGTCACGGATCCGCGCCTGGGCGAGCGGCTCCTCGACCTGATGGCGCTGGGCGCGAGCGCCGCGAATGCGGTCGGGGTTGTGTCCGAGGCAAGCCCCCATATTCAGTATCGGCAACTGCTCGCGGTTGACGGCGCCGGCCGGGCGGCGGTTTTCTCCGGCTCCAACGCACTCGGAAATGTGGGCGAGGCATCGGGACCGGATGTCGCGAGCGCCGGCAATCTGCTGTCGGTGGACACGATTCCGCGAACCATCGTCGAGGCGTTTCTCGCAAGCAGCGGACACCTTGCCGACCGCCTGCTTGCCGCCATGCAGGCCGCGGTCGATGCCGGCGGCGAAGCCGGCCCCGTCCACTCCGCCGGCATGAAGCTCGCGGGCGACGTCCCCTGGCCGGTCGTCGATCTGCGCGTGGACTGGACCGAAGGCTGTCCGGTCGGGGAACTCGCGCAGGTCTGGAAGGTCTATGCCCCGCAGCTCGACGACTATGTGACCCGCGCTCTCGACCCCTCCAGGGCCCCGAACTACGGCGTGCCGGGCGACCGGTAAACCGGCCCCGACCGCTCCGCCCGGCCTGTTACGACTGTTTCCGGGCCAGCCGCGCGCCGTCCACCATGGCCTTCAGTTTCGCCCTCGCGACCGGCAGCGGCAGCGGGACCAGTCCGCAGTCCGGCGCCGCCTGAATCTGCGCCGCCGGCAGGTGCTTCGCGGCTTCCATCAGCTTTCCCGCCACATATTCGGGCGTCTCGACCTCGTCGATCCCGTTGTCGATGCAGCCGAACATGACCGTCTTGGAGGGGCAAAGGCGAAGCAGCGCCGGATCCAGACGCGACGCCTCGAACTCAAGCGCCAATTGATCGACCCTGGAGCCTTCCAGCGCCTCCAGGATCACCGGATAGCTGTCCATGATCGGCCGGGGCACGCCGGGCATCGGGTAGCTGTAGCAGACATGCGCGGCCGTCTGCGTGTTCTCGATGCCCTCCAGACACCGGTCCAGCGCCGCAATGCCCCATTCCCTGACCTTGTCGGGATAGCGGCTGAACACGGGCTCGTCGAACTGGATGACGGCGGCGCCCATCCCGTCGAGCTCGCGCGCTTCCGCGTTGAGCGCGGCCGCCACGTCCATCGCCATCGCCGCCTCGTCGCCGTAATGCTCGTCGGCCGTCGAATCGACCACGGTCATCGGCCCCGGCAACGTGATCTTCACCGGCCGGTCGGTCTCCGCCAGCATGAATTTGAGGTCGTCCGCGAGCATCGGCCCGGTGCGCCGCACGGGGCCGATGCAGCGGCCGACCTCCGCCAGCCGGCGCCGGTTCCGGGTCCATTTCTTCGCCAGCGTCTCGTAGTCGAACCCGGCGAGGCGCATGGTGATATAGGTGAGATAGGAACGCCGCCGCTGCTCGCCGTCGCTGACGATGTCGATCCCGGCGGCCTCCTGGTCGTGCAGGGTCACCCGGGTCGCGTCGTCCATCGCCTCGGACAGCAGATCGCCCGAAAAGACCCAGTCCGCGCCCTTGCCGTGAACCTGTTTGCCCGCCTCGTTGAGCGGCACCTGCTCCATCAGCCAGGCCGGCTTCGGCATGGACCCCACGACCGTGGTGAGAAACGGTTCCGTCATGGCGACCTGCCCCCGTCGATCAGTCCGCTTCCAAGGTTAGTGCATTGCCGGCTTCTCCGCCACTTCGGCAAGCCCCTGCCGCAGATGCGCTTTCCCGCACGCAGCGTTCGGATGCGCCTACTGCCCGCACGCAAACCGGGCTAGGATTGCGCCTGTCTGACCATGGCGGGAGAAGCGGGGTGGATATCGCGGCTTTGCGCGCGGCCGGCGCGCGCCACCTGATCCAGAGCGAGCTGCTGTCGGACGTGGTGCCGGCCATTGAGGGGCCGGTGTTCGTCCGGGCCGAGGGCGCCGAGATCTTCGATGCCGACGGCCGGGCCTTTCTCGACTTCAACTCGGGCCAGATGTGCTCGGCCCTCGGCCACAACAACCCGCGCGTGACCGCCGCCGTGCGCGAGGGCCTCGGCACGCTGACCCATGCAAGCTCGGTCTATTTCAATGCCCCCCAGCTCCGCCTCGCCGCGCGCCTGGCGGAGACCTTCGATGCGCCGCTCAGCCGCTCGCTGTTCATCCAGTCGGGCGCCGACTCCAACGAGGCCGCGCTGTTGTTCGCGCGCCGCGCGACCGGGCGCACGGGCATCGGCGCGCTGCATCTGAGCTTCCACGGCTACACGGACGTGACGCGCGCGATCAGCTTTGCCGCCGCCACGGCCGGCAACGGGCCGGCGATCCCGGAGGTGTTCGCGATTCCCGCGCCCTATGCCTACCGCTCGCCGGTGCCCCCCGAGGGCGAGGACTGGTGGCGGCCGCTGCTCGCCATCGCCCTCGACCTGCTCGACCGCGAATGCCCGGACAACCTCGCCGCCGTCATCGCCGAGCCGCTCATCAGCGCCGGCGGCGTCATCGAGATGCCGCCCGGCTACCTCAAGGCGCTCAAGGCGGGGCTGGAGGAGCGGGGCGCGCTGCTGATCCTCGACGAGGCGCAGACCGGGCTCGGCAAGCTCGGCAGCATGTACGCCTATCAGCAGCACGGGGTCGTGCCGGACATCATGACGCTCTCCAAGCATTTCGGCGGCGGGCTTCCCATCAGCGCCATGGTGACGACGGACGAGATCGCCGAATGCGCGCTGGAAGGCGGGCTCACCTTCGGCCATTCGCATTCCTCCGACCCCATCGCTTGCACGGCGGGGCTCGCCAGCCTCGACGAGATTCTGGAAGAGGACGTGCCGGCGAAGGCCCGCGCCATCGGCGCCCGCTGGCTGGCCGGCATGGAAAGCCTCATGCAGCGCTTTCCGATCATCGGGGACCTCCGCGGCAGGGGCTGCCTGCAAGGGGTGGAGCTGGTGCGCGACCGCGCCACGAAGGAGCCGGCGGCCCGGGAGGCGCAGGACATCTACCGCGACTGCCTGGCGAACGGCCTGCTCTTCTCGGTGCGGGGCCAGCACGGCAATGTGCTCCGCTTCGTGCCGCCCTTCTGCTCCAGCGGCGAGCAGATCGACCGCGCTATCTCGATTCTGGAAGGCGCTCTCGCCCGCCACGGTTGAAGGGCCGCCCGCGCCGGACGGGAGCTGGCGTTTCAGGGCGCGCCGCCGTCCACGCGGATGACGGAGCCGGTGGTGAAGCCGCTTGCGTCGGAGGCGAGGTAGAGGGCGGCGGTGACGATCTCCTCCGGCTCGCCGCTGCGCTGGAGCGCGGCTTCGGCATTGCGGCGCGTCTCCTCGTCCCAGGCCCGGGAAATGTCGGTGAGGAAGCGCCCCGGCATGATGGCGTTGACGCGCACCTTCGGCGCATATTCGCGCGCGAACGCCTCCGTCACCGCGTTCAGCGCCGCCTTGGCGCCGGCATAGGGCGCAAGCTCCGGGCGCGGGCGGATGGCGCCGGTGCTGGAGATGTTGACCACCGACCCGCCCCGGCTCATCGCCATGGCCGTGCCGAGGATCGCCGTCAGCCGGAAGGGGCCCTTGAAGTTGAGCGCGATCACCTTGTCGAACAGCTCCTCCGGCGTTTCCAGCGAGGAGGGCGCAAGCGGCGAGGAGCCCGCATTGTTGACCAGCACGTCGATGCCGCCCGCCGCCGCCCAGGCCTGTTTCGCCAGGTCCTCCAGCGCATCCCAGTCCGAGACGTTGCAGGGCATCGCCCAGGCGCGCCGGCCGAGCGCCTCCACCTCCGCCGCCACGGCCCGGCAGGACTCCTCGCGGCGCGAGACAATGACCGCATCGGCCCCGCGCCGGGCGAAGGCCAGCGCCATCTCGCGGCCGAGCCCGCGGCTGCCGCCGGTGACGAGCACGGTCCTGCCGGTGAAGTCGAACAGCGGATCGGTCATGGCCTCGGCTCCGTTCCGGTCCCCGGGAAACGCCCTGGCCGGGAGGTTAGACCCTTTTCCACATTCCGGCCGAGTTCACCGGGATTTGAACGCAGCCCGCCGCCTTCGCATTTGGCGGATTGCGGGACTGTTCCTATCTTATGGCTATGCACGGGATAGCGGCGAAACATGCGGTGACAACGGACCGATCCGTATGTGGACCGATTCGAACCGCCCCTGCTGAAACCCCGACAATCCGAAAGGAAGCAGAATGACGACATCGACACTCAAGGGCCTCGCGGTCGCCAGCGCCGTCGCGGCGGCGCTCGCCATGCAGACCGCCACCCCGGCCGCGGCCGGCGACAAGGAGAAGTGCTACGGCGTCTCGCTCGCCGGCAAGAACGACTGCGCCGCCGGCCCCGGCACCACCTGCGCCGGCACCTCGACGGTCGATTACCAGGGCAATGCCTGGACGCTCGTGCCCAAGGGCACCTGCATGACCATGGAGCTGCCGGGAGACCGCAAGGGCTCCCTCGAGGCGCTCGACCGCGACCTTCCGAGCTGAGGACGGCGCCGCCCGCGTCCCGGATGCCTCCGGGACGCGGCAAGCCGGCGCCCGCCCGCCGGAAGAGGACCCGCGATGGACGGCATGGACAGAAGGCGGGGCGGCCTGCCGCCCAGGGCCGGTGTCGGCTACAAGCCCCGGCATCTGGAAGACCTTCTCGCCTCGCCCGGCCCGGTCTCCTGGGTCGAGATTCACGCGGAAAACTACATGGTGGACGGCGGCCCCGGAATCGCAGGACTCCGGCGGCTCGCGGAACGCTTCCCGGTCTCCTGTCACGGGGTCGGCCTCTCCATCGGCTCCGAAGGCCCGCTCGACGCCGAACATCTGGGCCGCCTGGCGCATCTGGTCTCGTGGCTCCGGCCCGCCAGCATCTCCGAACATCTCGCCTGGTCCGGCCATGGCGGCGGCTATCTCGCCGACCTGCTGCCTCTCCCCTACGACGAGGCGACGCTCGGCCGCGTTTCGGACCATATCGACGAAGTGCAGGAACGGCTCGGCCGCCCCATCCTGCTCGAAAACCCCTCGAATTATCTGAGCTTTTCCTCCAGCAGCATGGACGAGGTCGAGTTCCTCGGCGCGGTCGCCATGCGCACCGGCTGCGGTCTCCTGCTCGATGTCAACAATGTACATGTCTCGGCGGTCAACGGAGCCTATGGCGCGGAGGCCTATCTCGACGCCTTCCCGATGGACCTTGTCGGCGAAATCCATCTCGCCGGCCATGAGGTCGAGGCGGATGAAGGCGGTGGCCCGCTGCTGATCGACGCGCACAACAACCCCGTCGCCGACCCCGTCTGGTCGCTCTTCGCCCGCATGCTCGCCCGCTCGGGGCCGCTGCCGACGCTGATCGAATGGGACAATGACGTGCCCGAATGGCCGGTGCTGGCCGCCGAGGCCGCGCGCGCCGACGCCATGCTGGCGGGTTGCCATGCCTGAGTGGCAGGGCGCGTTCGCGGAGGCGCTGCTCGACCCGGCGAGGTCCCCGCCGCCGGGTCTGGTCCGGCCGGACGGGCGGCCGGCGGGACGGCGCTTCGATATCTACCGCAACAATGTCGTCGTGGCGCTCGTCGAAGCGCTCGGAGAGGCGTTTCCCGTCGTGCGGGCCCTTGTCGGGGAGGAATTCTTCGAGGCGATGGCGGGCGTCTATGTGCGCGCCCATCCGCCCTCCTCGCCGCGCATGATGTTCTACGGCGAGGGGCTTGCGGCCTTCCTCGAGGGTTTCCCGCCGGCTGCCGGCCTGCCCTACCTGCCGGACGTGGCGCGGCTCGAATATGCGCGCCGGCTGGCCTACCACGCGGCCGACGAGCCGGCCGCCGACCCCTCGGTGCTGGGCGGGCTCGACGCGGCGGCGCTCATGGAGGCCCGCCTCTCGCTGCAGGCCGCCTGCCATGTGCTGCGCTCGGCGCATCCGGTCCATGCGATCTGGCGTTTCAACGCCACGGACGACAAGTCTCCGGTGCGGCCCGCCGCCGAAGACGTGCTGGTGTCGCGCCCGGAGGAGAGCGTGCTGGTGCAGCTCCTGCCTCCGGGCGGGGCCGCATTCCTGCTGGCGCTCCGGGCGGGCGAGCCGCTCGGGCGGGCGGCGGAGCGGGCGGCGGCGGACGCGCCGGCCTTCGATCTCGGCGCCAACCTCGCCTCGGTCTTTTCCGCGCGCATCGTCAGCGCCATCTCAATCCAACAGGACTAGCCGGGAGACCTCGCGATGAATGCCCTCTACCGCCTCGAAGACGCGATTCTCGGGCCGCTCGGACGGCTGCTGGACGGCGCCGTCACGCCGACGCTCGCCCGCCTCGTTTTCCTGGCGACGCTTGCTCCCTTCTTCTGGTCTTCGGCCATGACCAAGCTGGGAGAGGGGATCGGCGGCATCTTCTCGCCCTCGGCCGGCGCCTATGTGCAGATCCTGCCGGCGCAGATGGAGGCCGCCGGCTACGACGAATCGAAACTGGGCCTGCTGGCGGACCTCGTCGTGCTCGCCGGCATGTGGGCGGAGTTCATCATCCCTGCGCTGATCGTGCTGGGCCTGTTCACCCGCGCCGCCAGCCTCGCCATGATCGGCTTCATCCTCGTGATGAGCGTCGTCGATATCGCGGGCCACGGCGCGGACGCCGCCACGGTCGGCATGTGGTTCGACAGAATTCCGGACGCGAAAATCATGGACCAGCGGCTCTTCTGGATCTTCGTGCTGTTCATCCCCATAGCCCGCGGCGCCGGCCCCCTCTCGCTGGACACCCTGCTGAAGCGCGGGAGCGGGTAGCGGTTATGAAAGAAGTCGGGGCTTTTGAAGCCAGGAAGCATTTGGCGAGGCTGCTCGACCGGGTCGCGCAGGGTGAGAGCCTTACCATCACGCGGCGCGGCAAGCCGATAGCGAGGCTGGTTCCCGTTGCCGGCGACCACGAACGCGCCCTGGAGGCGGGCGCGCGCATCTTCGAGCGCCGCCGCCACGTTAAGCTCGCTCCTGTGGCAGAGTTGATGAAGACGGTCCATGAGGGGCACCGCTACTGATGTCCATTGTCATCGGCGGCTTCACGCGTCCAGGCCGGGTTCCCGGTGAATTTACCGCGCGGGCCGGGCCGGGTTATCCTCGCGCCGACGCATCGCCGGCAGGGAGGGCACGATGGCGAAGGGCTACTGGGTGAGCTGTTACCGGTCGATTACGAACCCCGACGCGCTGGCCGCCTATGCGAAGCTTGCGGGGCCGGCGATAGAGGCCGGCGGCGGGAAGTTCCTCGCACGCGGCGGGCGCGTGCAGGCCTATGAGGCGGGCGTCGGGGAGCGCACCGTGGTCATCGAGTTCGCGAGCTTCGAGCAGGCCGTGGCAACCCATGACAGCGAGGCCTATCAGGCGGCGGCCGCGAAGCTTGAAGGCGCGGTCGAGCGCGACCTCAGGGTGGTCGAAGGCGTCGATTGACGCCGCGCCGGACGCGGTGACGGGCCGGGCTTGCGATGATAGTCTGGCCGCGAAACGGCCAACGGGGAGGACCTGAATCATGGCGGTAACCGCGATCGTTCGCATCCCGCTCGCTGACGGCATGACGCGCGAGGCGGCCACGGCCGCGTTCGAGGCATCCGCCCCGCGCTACCGCAGCGTCCGGGGGCTGGTGCGGAAATACTATCTCTTCTCCGAGGACGCGCGGACGGGCGGCGGCGTCTATCTGTTCGACTCGCGGGAAGACGCCGAGCGGCTCTATGACGACGCCTGGAAAGCCAATATCCGCGAGCGCTACGGCGCCGAGCCGTCGATAGAGATCTTCGAGTCGCCGGTGATCGTGGATAACGACGCAGGCGCCATCTCCACCGCAGCCTGACCCGCCGGGTTTCACTTTCCGCGACCGACTCCCTCTGAATAGGGAATCGTCCTCCGGGACCGTCTGTCCGCGGACGCATCGAGATCGGCACCGCGAGGCATGTTCTGGGCCAGCCACCGGCCCACGGGCAGGCGGGTCTGCGTCTTCGCATACCACTCGGCCGCGGGCACGACGACGAAGGCCCGTCTCCTGCCGATTTGCTGCGGCCCCTCCTCTTCGGCCCGGCGCAGCACTTCGGAGAGGCGCGACCTGGCCTCGGCGACGGTCCAGACCCGACGGGCTTCCGGGTGTTGGCGATTCATGGCATCTCCTCTCCTTCCCCCTACCGGTCGCCGTAATGGCGGTGCCAGATCGGGCCGACGATGGGGTGGCCGCGAACCGCGTCCCTGATCCGGGCGAGGCGCGGCGGCGGCTCGCCGCCGCGATACCAGACGAGGAACATGGCGAGGTAGATATCCGCCACGGTCATCTCCGCGCCCAGCAGGAACGGCCCCTCGACATGCGTATCGATGAGTGCCAGCGCCTCGCCCATGCGCCGGATCGCGGCGGTCCGGACCGCATCATGTCCTTCGGCATCGTCGGTGAAGCGGAACGGGTAGCCCCGGCGGAGCACCGCCTCGTAGAGATTGACGTTGGCAAAGATGATCCAGCGCAGAAAGGCGGCGTGCGCCGGCGTGCCGGGCGGCGGTGCCAGGCGCTTCTCCGGGAAGCAGAGCGCGAGATGGACCAGGATCGCCGAGGTTTCCGTCATGACCGAGCCGTCCGGCAGGATCAGGGTCGGCAGCTGCCCCCAGGGATTGGTTGCGCGAAAGCTCTCCGGCAGGGGCGTCCCGGCCTTCGAGTCCAGCTCGATGAGTTCGAACGGCGCCTCCGCCAGGGCGAGCGCCGCCTCGACGACGAAACCGCCGGAGCCCGGCCGGTTGTAGAGCCTGTAGCCCACGAATCCCTCCTTCACCGCGCCAGCATGGCGACCCAATTGGCATAGAAACGCTCGCCGGCGGCGCGCCCGCGGTCTCCGGGCGGCCGCGCGGGATCGTCGTCCGGGTAGTAGGCCCGCGGCACCGGCACGTCGTCGCGGCGGCCGAGGTCGCGCCGGTATTCGTCGTCGAGCGTCCCCGCCTCATATTCGAAATGGTTGAGCGCATGGACATGGCCGAGCGCCGGCTCCGCCACCGCGCCGACATTGGCCTCGTCGTGGTCGAGCAGCAGGTCGAGGCCCGGGCCGGCCCGCCCCAGGTCCTCGCGGCGGGTCTCGGTATGGCGCGAGACCGGCATCGCCACCGGCCCTTCCAGCCCGGCGACGGCGGCGCTGGCGGGCGCGGCGATCCGGTGCTCGAACACGCCGAAGCGCTTTTCCGTGAGCGTGTGCTTGGGCAGGCCGTGATAGCGGTAAAGCGCCGCCTGCGCTGCCCAGCAGAGCGTGAACAGCGGCGTCTTCCGGGCGCGCAGCCCGTCCAGCAGATGCGCGACCTCCTCCCAGTAATCGACCTCCTCGAAATCGAGCAGCTCGATGGGCGCGCCCGTCAGGACCACGCCGTCCGCCTCCTCCGCCCTGTCCAGCCCGCCATAGAAGGCCCCCATATGCCCGGGATCGGCGTTCTTGCCCCGGTAGCGCGAGGGAACCGCGAGCGAGAGCGCAATGTCCGGTCCGGCGAGGCCGAGCTTGCGCGCGATCTGCCGCTCCGTCTTCTGTTTCTCCGGCATGAGGTTGACCAGCAGCACGCGCCGCGCCGGCCGGTCATCCGAGAAGAGCGGCACGCCCTCCTCCGCGAGCTCGGCCGCCGCCGGCAGTCCCTCCGCAAGCCGAATGGCCATCAGCCGCCCTTCCTTTCCGCCCGGCGCCGCTCGCAGAGCCCGATATAGCCCTCCAGCCGGTCGCCGCCATGCTCCCAGAGCGTGGCGAGGAACCGGTCGGCATCCGGTATCCCGTCCTTCGGGAACACGTCTGCTGTCTCCAGCGCCAGCCCCCGTTCGGCCAGCCGCTCGTAACGCGGTCTGCGGAAGGCCAGCAGCTCCGGGAAGAGCGGGCGCGCGAAGCCCACCGGGTCGATGTCGGCGCCGTCCTCCGGCATGCCCTCCAGGCGCGGCATCAGGAAGTCGGGATTGTAGAACAGCGGCTTGGGGTGGGTGCGGGCGCGCTCCTTCAGCGTCTCCTCGAAGGCCGCATCGGCGCGGATATAGACGATCAGGCTGTGGGCCGTCAGCCGCTCCAGCACCGGATCCTCCGGGTCTTCGAGATCGACGACCTCGCAGAGCGAGCCGGAGGCGTCGTTGACGAAACTCTCGCAACCGTAGAGCCGCCAGCCCTTGGCGATGAAGTCCGGCACGTCGAGCATCGATTGTATCTCGGCGTCCCGGTAGAGCCTCTGGCGGTGGAGGAAGGTCTGCATGTCGAGCCCGCCGGAGGCCGGGTCGCCATACATGCCGAGAAAGGTCGAGACCGGCTCCAGGTTGTCCACGGAGATGTTGTGCTCGATATAGATCGAATCGGAGCGCAGCAGGTCGGCGACGAACCGGTCCGCCATCGACATGATCTTGAACTTGATGTTGTCGAGGATGTGCTCGGCCAGGTAGCGCGTGCCGATGCGGTAGTCGGCGGAATAGTGGAACCAGTCGGCCGACCGGCGCAGCGAGGTCGAGAGCACGGTCTTGCCGACCCCGGACATGCCGAGCAGCGTAATCGCGTGGGGAAGCGCCCGGAAGGCCTCGAAGCTGCCCATGGCCGCCCTCACCCGGCAAGGCGCGGATGCAGCCAGGCCGCGGCGGCGAGCAGGGCGGCGTCTCCGCCCGCCCGGCCGACGAGCTGGACCCCGACCGGCAGTCCGTTGCCGGGCGAAAACCCCGGCAAGGTGATGCAGGGCACGCCCAGGGTCGTCCAGATGCGGTTGCATTCCGGCGAGCCGGTCCAGCCGAGCCCCTCCGGCGCCTCGCCGGGCGCGGCCGGGGTGATGAGGACGTCCACGCCGTCGAAGACGCTCTCGAAGGCGGCCCGCGCCGCCTCGCGGATGCCGAGCGCCCAGAGATAACGCTCCCGGTCGAGGCCGAGTCCGGTTTCGACAATCTGGCGGATGGCGTCGCTCATGTCCTCCCGGTGCGCGCGGTATTCCCAGGCGAGCAGGCGGGCGCCCTCATAGGGCATGATGACATCGTGGGCCGCCGGCACCTCATCGCAAGGCGGCGGCAGTTCCAGGTCCTTCGGCCCTGCCTCTGCCGCTGCGCGCGCCACCTCCATCGCCTCGGCCGAAGCCGGCTCGACGCAATGCCAGGCCGGGCTGGGGCACGTGGCGAACCGCACCGGGCGCGCCTCGGCCGATGAGATCGGGATGCCCGCCATGGCCTGCACGAAGGCGCCTGCATCGGCGACCGTGCGCGCCATGGAGCCCACCGTGTCCAATGTCTCGGAAATCGGCTTCACGCCCGCGCGCGGCACCGTGCCGAAGGTCGGCTTGAAGCCGACCGCGCCGCAATAAGAGGCCGGGCGGATCACCGAGCCCGCGGTCTGCGTGCCGATGGCGACGGGCACCTGGTAATCGGCGACCCCGGCGGCCGAGCCCTGCGAGGACCCGCCCGGCGTGTGGGCCGGGTCTGCCGGGTTCATGGTCTTGCCCGGATGGCGCATGGCGAACTCGGTCGTCACGGTCTTGCCGAGCACGACCATGCCGGCCTCGCGCAACAGCGCCACACATGCCGCGTCCCAGGCCGGGCGGTTTCCGGGCGTGTAGATCGGCGAGCCGTAGCCGGTCGGCATGTCATGCGTGTCGATGATGTCCTTGATTCCGGCCGGCACGCCGTGGAGCGCCGAGCGCGGCTCCTCCCGGTCGCGCTGCCGCGCCTCCGCCAGCGCGGCTTCCCCGTCCAGATGAATCCAGGCGCCGACCGCCGCGTCGCGCGCCTCGATATGCGCGAGGCAGGACTCGACCAGCCTTTCGGACGTCAGGCCGCCCGCCCGGATGGCGGCGGCGGCGTCGAGGGCGGAGAGGAGATGGGGCTGGGTCATGCTTGCCTCGCGAAACTGCGGCCGATGAGTTGGCGGTGGATCTGGTTGGTCCCTTCCCAGATCTGGGTGATCTTGGCATCGCGCAGCAGACGTTCGGCGCGATACGCCCTGATATAGCCGTAACCGCCGTGAAGCTGCACGCACATATCGGCGGCCTTCATGGCGAGGTCGGAGGCGGAGAGCTTGGCCATGGAAGCCTCGATGCCGATATCGTCGAGCCCTTCGTCCACCAGTCCCGCGACATAGCCGAGCCAGAGCTCCGCCTGGGCGAGCTCTGTGGCGAGGTCGGCCAGCATGAACTGGATGCCCTGGAAATCCGCGATCCGCCGGCCGGACTGGCGGCGCTGGCCGATGTAATCCACGGCGTCGCCGAAGGCGGCGCGCGCAATGCCGAGCGCATGGGCGGCGATGGAGGGCCTGGACTTGTTGAGCGCGCCGAACAACACCTTCAGCCCCTCGCCCGGCCCGAGCACCAGGTTTTCCCGCGGCACGCGCACGCCCTCGAAGGCGAGCGCGGCGGTGGAGCTTGCCCGCAGCCCCAGCTTGTCCTCCAGCCTGAGCACGCTTATGCCGGCGGCCTCCTTCTCCACGACCAGCGCCGATATCGCCGCGCGCCCGTCCTCGATCTCCGCCCATTTGCCGAACAGGACATAGACGTCCGCCACGTCCCCGTTGGTGATGAAGGTCTTGGCGCCGTCGATCACGATGGCGCCGCCGTCGGGGCGGAAGCGGGTGCGCATGCCGGTCGCGTCTGAGCCAGCGTTCTCCTCGGTGATGCAGAGCGCGGCGAGGCCGCCATCGGCGATGCGCGGCAGGATGCGGCGCTTGAGGTCCTCGCTGCCGAAGTCGATCACCGGCTTGACGGCGTGGAAGGTGGTGGACCACACGATGCCGGTCGCCGCGCAGGCCCGCGCCATCTCGTGCGCCGCGCGGATATAGCAGGCGAAGGAGAGGCCGGCGCCGCCATAGGCCTCGGGCACGAACATGCGGTTGAGTTCGAGCGCGCGCATGGCGGCGAGATTGTCCCAGGGGAAGCGGGCCTCCGCGTCCAGTTCCGCTGCCGTCGGGGCGACCGTGCGCCCGGCAAGCCGCTTCACGGCCTCCAGCACCGCCGCTTCCTCTTCCGGCAGCGCCTCTTCCAGACGGGCGTCGAGACGGTCGAGCACGGTCATTGATTGATGCTCTGCGCCCCGTCCATCACGATGGTCTCGCCGGTGAGGTAGTGAATCTTCTCGGCGAAGAGCAGCGCGACGAAGCGCGCCACCTCGTCCACCCGGCCGGGCCGGCCGACCGGGATGCGCCGCTCCAGCCAGGCGCGGAAGCGCGGATTGGCGAGGATTTCGGCGTTCATGTCCGTCTCCACATAGCCGGGGGCGACGGTATAGACGGAAATATTGTCCTTGGCCCATTCCACGGCGAGGCAGCGCGTGAGGCCGGAGACGGCGGCCTTCGACGCGCAATAGGCGGCATTGGCGCTGACGCCGAGCCGCTCCCAGTAGGAGCCGATATTGACGACGATGCCGCCGCCATTGGCCTTGAGATGCGGATAGGCGGCCTGGGCTGCGGCGAAGACGGCGGTGGTGTTGACCGCCATGGTGCGGGCGAAGTCCCCGACCGGGAAGTCCGCGCTCGGCCCCTGCAGGTGGGTGCCGGCATTGTTCACCAGTCCTTCGAGGCCGCCGAGATCGGCAGCCGCTGCATCCAGGGCGCGGGCAAGGCCGGCCGTGTCGGTCACGTCCACGGGGTAAGCCGGTAGATCGAGGCCCTCCGGGCCGCGCCCGGAGCGCGTCAGGCAGGCCACGGCGAAGCCCCGCTCCGCCAGCGCCGCCGCAATCCCCGCGCCGATGCCCCGATTGGCCCCCGTCACCGCAATCGCCGCCATCGCCCCTCCGTCTTTGCCCGTTCCTCCGGCGACCGCCAGAATGGCACGGGCCGGCTGCGGCGGCGACTCCGGAGCGGACCATGTCTTCTCAATTTCGAAGCGGGCTTCCGGGGTCGGCAGGCAGGAAGGCGGACGACATCAGTGCCTGACTGCGGTCGCTTCCTGTTCAGGCTTCAGGAGCCCGGAGCTCCGACCAGGGGGCGCACCAGCCGGACCAGCTCCGCCTGGCGCGAGAGGCCGTGCTTGGCGAATGTGCGCTTCACATGCGAGCGGA